>JALOSP010000113.1 GCA_025458365.1 Hyphomonadaceae bacterium | reverse complement strand
GAACTGCCCCGGCTCTTGACTGGCCGGTGGTGACGCCACGTTAGCGCGCGAATGATGGTGCGGGCAAGATGTCGCAGCTGGCAGGGCAGGGGTTCTGGCTTTCACAAAGCTGAAACCCCGGAGACGGGGGTGTCTCCGGGGCTCATGCTGGAGCGTTCTGGCCGACTTGTTGGCTCAGTGGCCGCCCATCTGAAACACGTTGCCCAGCGCCTGGCTGGAGCCCACCACATTGCGACCGATGTTCATCGCATTGATGTTGGTCAGTGCGGTGACAGGTGCGGTCGTGGTCTGGCCGATATTGGCGTTGAACGTGGTGTGCGCACCGCCTTGCAGGGCAATCGCATTGGACGTGGCAGCCGAGGAGGCAAACACGTCACCGCCGATGTTCACCGCATTCAGGACAGTGGCGGCCTGGGTCACCGAGGCGTTCTGCTGGCGCAGGTTCAGGTGCATGGCCGAAGCAGTTGGTGCGGCAATGGCCAGCATGTTGCTGTTGGCTTGGGCGGTGGCAACGACGCTGCCGCCGACATTGCTGACATGGCCGGTTGTGAAGGCTGCCGGGTCGATGCCAGACATCTGGTGGGCATTCACCCGCACCGTGTTGGCCGACGGGAAGCTCATGGTTGCGTTGTTGGCATAGGCTTGCGAGCCCAGCGCCACATCACCGCGCACATGGCTGATGTTGCCGCTGGTGTGGGCTGCGGCCACGCCATTGTAGAGCTGGAACAGGTTCACGTTGGGGTTGGCTGAATGCGAGACGACCTGGGCGGTGTTGGCACCCGCCAGCGAGGTCAGCTGCACTGAGCAGCAGACGTTATAGACGTTGCCGGACGTGGTCGAGATCACCGGGGCCCACATCCGCTGGTCAATGGCGACATGGTCCTGGGCCGATGCGGCACCGGCAAGCGCGGTGGTGGCGGCAAGAATGGTGGCAAAAAGGCTGGTCTTGACTGACATGGCATGTCCCTCCTCAGGTCGGGCGGGCATGCGACATCGTTGGCACCGCCTCCGCCGGGGAGGAACGCAAACCCGGGGCCATCTCCGCGCAGGTATCGCAGGGGTTCAACCCAAACTCGCCAATCCCATGAAATCAGGTGCTTGGCAGGCGAACCTGGCGCGTTGGCTTCGTCTTGTGGGCGAAATCGGGACCTGGCGCGAGGGTGCGGCTGTCCCGTTTCAGGACAGGTGGACCATGGTGACAGACTTCAGCGACAGTGTGACCGGCGTCTTCTCAGCGGCAGATGACCGCCCCACAGGGCATGGCTTGGGCCGGGCCGTGCGTTGTCGGGGCCGGCACCAGGACCGGGCCGTAGGAATAGCTCGAGGTCTGACTGTAGCCACTGGACCAGGATGACACGACCGGTGCACCCGGTCCGCCGCGTTCGCGCCCGTAATAGGATGCGGCAGAAGGAGCATACCATCCGCCCGGCGTGGCAATGGCCTGAACCGGCACCTGGGCAGGTTGATGATAGGGTTGCACCATCGGAGCGGGCGGCGCGTAGGACGGCAGCGCGTAGATTGGCAGTGCATAGCTTGGCGGCGCGTAAGTTGGTGGCACATAGGCAGGTTGCGCGTGGACAGGCTGGCTGTAGGCGGGCGCTACCGGGGCTGGCGGCACATAGGCCGGTTCCACCCCCCCTTGAGCCGAGTAGCTGTAGCCATCAGCGTGGCCAGGTGCCATGACAGGCGCGGCTTCACGGCTGCCAAGCGAGATTTCCCCGTATGAGCGGCCTTCGGGCTGGGTGTAGTATTCCACCGGTGGGCAATAGACCGCCTCGCGACCCAGCCGGTTGCCGACGAACCCGCCAACGACCGCACCGAGCACGACACCTTCCGGGCGCACACCTGTGGCGGCCAATGCACGCCCGGCAGCACCACCGGCACCAGCCCCCAGAAGGCCGCCGACCGTTCCAGCCGTGCGCCGGTCCTGGCGGCACTCTGCATCAGTGCGTTCGGGTGCCCCATAGGCTCCATGACCGTAGGGGGCACCGGGATAGCCGTGGCCATGATGTTGCGCCAGCGCCAAGCCGGGCACGAGTGCTGCGCAGGCAGCCAGCGTCAGTGCGGTCTGCAAGGGGAAACGGGTGGGCATGATCAAGGCTCCATCAGCGCAAGATTTCGAGAGATGAGGGCGACGTTCAGTTGGGGGCATGCCAACCGGGCGGGCGCCAGCCAGCCGGGCAATGACACAGGAATGCAGGCTGGACCGCGCCACCCGGCAGGCTCTGCTGGCCCCAGCCACACATCTGGCTGGCCATGATCGGGCCTTGGGGGCCTGCCATCGGAGCCACCTGCCAGCTCCATTGCGTGGGGCCGATCCAGGTTGTGATGCTACCGCTGTGCCAGCTTTCGCCACGGCCCGACCATTGGGTGATATGGGTCGAGGCGCCCGTGCTGCCTGCCCGATAGAGTTCTGCCCGGTCGATGACCGGATTGAAATTCTGCACCGCGGCAGGCGGATGGGCCGGGCGGTGGACTTGACGGCCTGCCAGCCTGCGTGCCGGTTGTGCCCGCACGACAGCGCTGCGCCGCGCACCAGGGCGGCGCATGCTGCTGGCCCGGCGGGTGGTGTGGGCGGCCGCCCTCGGCCGGACCGGTTGAGCGCGGCGGGCTGCCGGGGCCGCGGGGCTGGCTTGCTCGGCTGGTGCATTGGCGCGCTGCCAGGCAGCGCCTTCCTCATCCATGTCCGCTGCCGAACGACCAGCCCCTGCTGGTGGCGCGTAACTGTGAATACCACCCGGGACGCCGTATGCCGGGTTGACCGCAGGGCTTACCGCAACGGGCGCGCACTGGATCTGGTAGCATCGGGTTTGTGCTGCCGCAGGCGTGGCCAGGATCGAGCAGCACAGAATGGCTGCCGCCGCGTGCAGGTAAGGTGTCGCGCGCATGATCGTTCATCCTGTTCTGGGATTTGCATCCGGCCGCCTTCTGCGAGCCCTCCCAGCCTATCATGATCGGCCAGGATTGCATCAGAATACGCCTGACAGTGGAAAATCGCGCGCAGCAAAAAGGCGGGCATTGCTCCCGCCTTTTGTCTTTCTGGTGTATCCGTCAGGTTGCCCCCTGGGTGGAGCTGACCACTGAACTGGGCTGTTACTGGGCCGGATACCAGTTGCCGTCGGCGGCTTCGCACATCCAGATCTGGCGGGTCTGGATGCGCCCATCATTGCCGCGCACCCGGGTTTCGCCCCAACCACAGGCCGGTTGGGCGTTGTAGGCCGGACCATTGCCGGTCTGATAGTAGCCACCGCCGTTGTACGGGGCCTGATAGCCGCCCTGGTAGCCACCTTGATACCCGCCCTGATAGCCACGGTTGTACACCGGCTGCGGCGCGTTGCGGTAATCCCAGGCGTCACGACCGCGGGTCGGGTCGAAGCGCGGGTCGGCGCAGGCCGGGTTGCGACGGCCCAATTCCGAGCCGACAACCGCCCCGGCCACTGCACCCAGGAGCCCGCCTTCGCTGCGGACACCGCGCCCGGCAGCCGAACGGCCTGCTGTGGCGCCAACCGCTGCACCGACAAGACCGCCAACCAGACGGTTGTTGTTGACCTGTTGCTGGCATTCGACCGAACCCGGCTGCGGTGTGGCGCGCTGGCCCCAGGACTGGGCGGAAGCCGGGGTGACGGCTGCTGCGGTCAGAACGATGACGGCTGAGATGATGATGGACTTCATGGTGGTGTCCTCCTGGCTGACGGATTGGCACGGGCTTCGGCCTGTGCGGTTGAGCGATCCTGTCCAAAGCAGCTGACCTGCGGCCTTGTGATGAAAACAGCTTGCCATCGCCATGCTGAACCGGACATGACCGCCGCGATGCCTTCCAGTCAGCTTCCCCCGCCCCGCCTTGTCACCGTCGATGCCACAGGCGCGCGTGGTGATGGGATCATCGCGACCGATGACGGGATCTCCCATGTGGCCGGGGTCTTGCCGGGCGAAACCGTTGCGGTACGGCCCGATCCGGCGCGCCGGTCGCGCTTGCTGCTCGACCATGTTGTCACGCCGTCGCCAGACAGGATCGCCCCGGCCTGCATCCACTTCGGCAGCTGTGGCGGCTGTGCGTTGCAACACTGGGCGCAGGGGCCTTATCTCGCGTGGAAAGGCGGGCTGGTTGATGCGGCCCTGTCGCGTGCCTTTGCCGGGGCGCCACCGGTCGTCTGCGGCTCTGCCACCCCGGCATGGGGGCAGGGGCGGCGGCGTGCGACCCTGCATGGTCGGGTCCGCGACGGTGCAGTCGAGCTGGGCTTCATGGCCGCCCGCACCAGTGCGATCACAAACATGACCATGTGCCCGGTGCTGGACCCGGCTTTGGTAGAGGCTTTGCCTGCCTTGCGCGGGCTGGTACGCGGCCTGGCCCCGGATGGGCGGGGCATCGATCTGGCCGTCACGCTGACGACGGCAGGTCTTGATGTGAATGTCACGGCCAGCGATGCTGCCCGACCGCTGATCGACCCGGAACCGCGCAAGCTTGCCAGACTGGTGAATGAAGCCGGGATTGCGAGGCTGTCATTGGATGGCTTGAGCGCGATCACCGTGCGGGTGCCAGCTGTCGCGATGGGCGGCGTTCCGGTCACAGTGCCGCCAGACGGGTTCCTGCAGGCCACGCAAGCCGGGGAGGATGCACTCGTCGGCGCAGTCCTGGCGCTGGCCAAGGGCGCGCGGCGGATCGGCGACCTGTTCAGTGGCATGGGGACATTTTCCCTGCCGCTGCGCCAATTGGCACCAGTGGTGGCGTGGGAGACCAATGCCGCAGCAGTCGACAGCTTGCGCCAGGCGGCCGCGCATACCGGCGGCGGCCATGTCCTCAAGGCTGTCGTTCGCGATCTTGACGCTGCACCGGTCGCGCCTGCTGAACTGGAAGGGTTCGACCTCGTCGTGCTCGACCCGCCCCGCAGCGGTGCTGCAGCCCAAGCCGCCCAATTGGCCCGCACACCTTTGCGCCGGATCGTCTATGTGTCGTGCGATCCAGTCAGCTTCGCCCGCGACGCGGCGGTGCTGGTGGCTGCAGGCTACAAGCTTGCTTCGGTGCAGGCGTTCGACCAGTTCCGCTGGTCTGCCCATGTTGAACTGGTGGCCTGTTTTGACGGCCCGGACCGGGCTTCAGGCAGGCAGCTTGCGGGGGCAGTGAAGGCTTTGCCATCCATCCGCCGTCCAGGACAGTCAAAGCGCAAGGCCGGGGGCGGCTGATGGGGTGGTGGCGCGAAACGCCGATGGAAGACATGACCCCGCAGCAGTGGGAAGCCCTGTGCGACGGCTGCGCGAAATGCTGCGTGATCCGGCTCGAAGATGAAGATACGGGCGACATCCATGCCACCAACATCGGCTGCAAGCTGCTGGACGGTCAGTCCTGCCGCTGCACCGATTATCCGGGCAGGCAGGCCAAGGTGCCAGATTGCGTGCAACTGACCCCCGCCAATGTGCGCGAACTGTCGTGGCTGCCGAAAACCTGCGGCTACCGCCTGATCGCTGAAGGCCGGCCTCTGTTTGACTGGCACCCGCTGGTCAGCGGTGACCCTGAAAGC
>JALOSP010000112.1 GCA_025458365.1 Hyphomonadaceae bacterium | reverse complement strand
CCAGGGCCCGGATGGAAGGCGAAAGGTCGAAGCGCCAGATTCCATCGGCCATCTCGACCTCGCGGACAGGCGCCAATGCAAGGCTGATCCCGGGCGTTTCGGCGTCGAGGATGGCCAGCGCATCGATCCCGGTCGTCAGGCACAGGGCAGCACCGTGGCCCTTGGCCAGCCTGGCCACTGTGCCCACGAGGTCGGAGACAACCTCTAACGTGGCGGCATCCGACAGCCTGTTGCCTGATGCCAGCACGGCAGCGGCAAGATCACACAGTCCAAACCGCAAGGCGGTCGCGCCGGCCACAATCGCGACCGCAGCCATGTCCTGCTCCAGCCCGGCTGTGTCCAGCACGCCATCCTTGATCCAGGCCGAGAGCTTGAGGTGCGCGACAAGGCCCGACGGCAGGGCAGGGCGGCAGGTCAGGACGCTTCCAGCACGGGCCAATGCCAGCAGCGGGCGCTGGGCGAGCTCAGGATCAAGTGCCGCGATCAACGGGCTGTCAGCTGTCTCCGTCGGAACCGGGACTGGCGTCACGGACGGATCGATCCCGAGTGCCGCATCTTCAACCCACTGGCGAATCTGGCCTTCGGGGATTCCCGCGCGCAGCGCTGCTGCCACCGCCTCGGCAAGCCTTGGGTTGTCCCGGGGATCGTGGCGCTGGCTGCCCTCACTGGTCGCCACGGCATGACCGATGGCCGCTGCTGCCCGCTCCATGCTGCGATGTCCTGCCATGGCAGCCACCCGACTTGCGATTGCGCCGGTGCGCCGGGCTGCCTCTGCAAGCGCGGCTTCCAGTCCGCCGGGGTCGGCTGTGGCACCCGTTCGCTCAAGCCACAGGCGCTGGCCGAGAACAGCCTCCATCACCCGCGTGTGCGCCGAGGCGTCCTCTGCTGGCTTGCCCGGGCCGAGCCGCTTCACATGACCGCACAGCAGGTCTTCAAGGCTGTCGGTTTCGCCCGGACCGCAGTCCACTGCCGCCGCCGCAGCGGCCACACTCGCATAACTCCATGCGGCTGGAGCAAAGACATCAATCAAGTCGCCGGATGGACCCGGGACCGCGCGCCGGACTTCGGGAACAAGATCCATCATGCTGGGAGTACCATCAGACCTGGTCATCACTTGCCTGTCGCGCCGCAGTGCTGAACCTCAGCGGCTGGGCGTTATTCCGCATGATTCGCCGCCACGCCGCCAGCCGCGCCAGCCCGCAATGACTGCCCCACGGGATGGGTGTCAGGGTGAGTCGCTCTGTGTGTATGGCCCTGCGACTGCCAGTGGCTCAAGGCGTCGCAGGTGCCGCCCCGGTCTGGACACGAACCCCGGCTACAGGCCATAAGTGCCGCGATCGGGAGATGACGCGTGCTCAAGACAATTTTCACCTGGTGGAACGGCGCCACACTTGGCACCTTGTTCGATATCGGTCGCCGGGCGACGCTGGTCGGCGAGGATCAATATGGCAACAAATACTATCAGGAGAACAAGGCCAGCCTCGAAGGGCGCCCCCGGCGCTATGTGACATATAATGGCTATGCCGAGCCATCGCGGGTGCCGGCAGACTGGCACGGGTGGCTGCACCATACGTTCGAGCGGCCACCGACGGAGGAGCCTTTCATCCTCAAGCCGTGGGAAAAGGAGCACCGGCCCAACATGACCGGCACCCGGTTTGCCTACCGCCCGAAAGGCAGTCTGGCGGGGCCTGGTGCCGGCAAGGCGCTGCCTGCGAGTTACGAAGCCTGGTCGCCAGAAGGCTCGGCAGACGGAGTGCCGGAGAGCCGCTCGTGACAGGCAAGTTGAGGGCAATGCTGACCGGAGTAAGCCTGATCGGGCTGACAACTCTGGGCCTGTCGGTTGGCGCTTCGGTGGCCCAGGCACCAATGCCACCTGGCCAGCCCTTGCCGGAGGTGTCTTCGCCAGAGCCTGCGCCCAATCCGGTGCGAGAGATGCGTGACCCGCAGACTGATGCCGCACCGCCCGCTGATGGTGGTGATGGGCTTGATGCCGGGCTGGAAACCATCGAGGAACCGGTGGAGAACCGCAATGCGGCAGTTCCGGGTGGACCTGCCGTCGATGGTCCGGCTGATCGATCGCGTTCAAGTGACCCAGTCAACCCGGATGTGTCCGAGGAGGAGCGACGGGCGATGGCCGAAGAGGCGGCAGCCCGTGCGCGCGCTGCCCGCGAGAACGAATTGCCCCGGATGGTGGGACCGAACATTCCAATCGTACCGCTCGACCTGTTGTTCCCGCCAGAGCTGGCAGCATCCATCGAAGCCACGATCGTGCGCGAGACCCGTGGATCGCTGGTGACGGTGGCAGTGATGGACCGCAGCGCCTCCTCGCTGCAGCGGGTCCGCATCCCGGTTGGCAATACTGTCGAGGTTGGTTCACTGTCGTTGAAAGCGACCGCGTGCTTCAAGTCGGCGCCGGAAGACCCGATCGAGGCGTGGGCCTACATGGATGTGGTGGATCGCGGGCGGCAGGCGCCACCGCGGCTGGCCGTGCTGCCGCAACGAGACCGGGCCAAACTGCGCGAGGCACGCGGTCCGCGCCTGTTGCGGCGTGGCTGGATGATCGCGTCCAGCCCGGTTGTCACGCCGGTGGATCACCCAGTTTATGATGTGTGGGTTCTCGATTGCGAAGGCTCGGCAGGTGGTCCGGCGCCGGTTGCAACACTTGAAGAGCTGCAGCGCCCGAGTGCAGCCCCAACTGGTCCCACGACCGGCCAGGGAACGAGCCCGCAAACACCGGCGCCGAACTGACAGCTGCGGCCAGCTTTGTCTGATAGTCGGCGCGCGGGATTTCCAGCGCGCCAAACTGCGACAGATGGGCGGTCAGGAACTGGCTGTCGAGCAGGGTGAAGCCCTCGGCCTTGAGCGCTGCAACCAGATGGACCAGTGCGATCTTGGAGGCATCGCGCGCGCAGGAAAACATGCTCTCGCCGAAGAATGCCGATCCAAGCCGCACTCCATAAAGGCCGCCTACCAGGGTTCCCGCCTGATCGCGAACTTCCAGACTGTGGGCATGGCCGCGCCGGTGCAAGGCAGAATACAGCGCCTGGATCGGCTGGTTGATCCAGGTGTCAAGACGTCCCGGCGCTGCCGCCGCACAAGCTGTCAGCACAGCCTCGAAATCGGTGTCGGCGGTAATCTGATACGGCTGCCTGCGCACCGTCCGGGCCAGCCTGCGTGGAACGTGGAAGCTGTCGAGCGGCAGGATCCCCCGGTGCAAGGGATCGACAAGGAACAGCCGGGGATCATCGCGCCCGTCCGCCATGGGGAAAACCCCGCGTGCATAGCAATCCAGCAAGGCATCCGGCCCAAAGGCAGTTTCACGCACTAGACAATCCCGATGCAAGCGGTTCTTGCCTGCCAATTGCCAAGGCTTTGCATTTGGCGCAACAAACTGTCTGCAGAACATCATGCTTCGGGGTTACGATGATTGATTTGAAGATGGGCCGCGATGCCAATACGGTTCGGCTGGGACGCGGTCTTGTGCTGGCTGCGGTCAGTGCATTGGCGCTGATGGTGCAACCCGCGGCCGCCGTCGAGGATGCCAGCCTGAGGGTCGCCACCCTGCCGCCACCGTCGCCGGATTTCTACTTCCCGGGGGCAAACATGGACCCGGCGGTCCCGTCGCCCGGTTCGGTCCTGGGCTACGAAATCGGCACAAGGATCAGCGGCCATGCCGATATCGAGCGCTATTTCGAGGCACTGGCCGGTGCGCTGCCCGACCGGGTGCGGCTGGTCACGTATGGCCAGAGCTGGCAGGGGCGCCGGCTGTTCTATGCCGTGATCGGCACGCGCGAGCAGATCGCCCGGCTGGATGCGATCCAGTCTGACGCTCGGGCTCTGGCCGATCCGCGGACCACCAGCCCCGGGCAGGCTGATGCGATCATCGCCCGCCAGCCAGCGATTGTGTGGATTGCCTCGACTGTGCACGGTGACGAGCCCGGCCCGTCTGATGCGGCCATGCTGACCGCGTGGCACCTGCTGGCAGCGCGGGGCGATCCGCGCATCGCCTCCATGCGAGCCAACACCCTGGTGATCATCAATCCGCTGCAGAACCCCGACGGGCGTGAGCGGTTCATCGCCACCAGCACCTCGGCCCGTGGGGTTGCTGCCGCCGACAGTCCGCTCGCTGCCGAGCGTGACCAGCAATGGCCGGGCGGACGGGCCAACCACTATATCTTCGACCTCAATCGCGACTGGTTTGCCCTGACCCAGCCTGAAACCCGCGCCCACACCGCCGCCATGCTGCAATGGTATCCCCAGGTGATGGTCGATGCCCACGAGATGGGAACTGAGGAGAGCTATTTCTTCCCGCCCGAAGCCGACCCGATCAATCCTTTCCATACCGCCGAGCAGCGTGCCCTGCGCGCGCTGATCGGGCGCAACAACGGCCGCCGGTTTGACGAGGCGGGCCTGCGCTATTTCACCCGCGAGATTTTCGACGGCTTCTATCCCGGATACGGTGACGGCTGGCCCACCATGCATGGCACCATTGCCATGACCTATGAGCAAGGCTCCTCGCGCGGCCTGCTCGCCCAGCGCAGAGATGGCTCGGTGCTGACCTATCCGGACACCGTGCGCAGCCAGTTCATTGCCGCTCTATCCACCATCGAGGCCACTGCCGACAATCGCGAGCGCTTCGTGCGCAGCTTCTGGAACTTCCGCCGCAGCGCCGTCGATGAAGGCCGAACCGGGGCGGTGCGCAGCTATATCATTCCAACTCAGGCCGACCAGTCCACCGCCGACCATCTGGCAGGCCTCCTGGTCCGTCAGGGGGTGGACGTGCGCCGCGCGACAGCCGCGTTCAGTGCTTGTGGCACGAATTACGCCGCCGGCAGCCACATCATCTCGCTGGCCCAGCCGTCAAGCCGCCTGATCCGCAATCTGCTCGACCCCAAGGTGGAGATGGACCCCACCTTTATCGCCCGCCAGCAGGCACTGCGGGAACGCGGGCTGGATGATGAACTCTACGACGTGACCGCTTGGTCGCTGCCGCTGGTGTTCAATGTCGCGGTCAATGGCTGCAACGCGGTGCCAGCCCCGGCCAGCGTGGCGACCGGCCCGCAATTGCGTGGCCCAGGCAGCGTGACCCGGCAATCGGCGCAGGTGGCATGGGTGGCACCAACCGGTTCTGTGGCGACCCAGCGGCTGGCGATTGCAGCCTTGCGGGACGGGCTGACCGTGCGCTCGATGGAAACCGCTTTCACCGTCGATGGAGCCAGCTATCCGGCGGGCTCACTGGTGATCGCCCGGTCTGAAAACCCCGCCGACGTGGAGGCCCGGATCGCACGGCTGGCCACCGAGACTGGCGCCCGGCTTGTCGGCCACGATACATCGTGGGTGACCGAAGGCCCCAGCTTTGGATCGACCCGTGCACGGCGCCTGCGCATGCCGCGCATCGCCATGGCCTGGGACCAACCGGTGGGGCGCAATGCGGCAGGCAATGCGCGCTATACGCTGGAGGTGAAGCTGGGCTTCAGCGTCACCCCGGTGCGGGTGTCGCGGCTGCGCAGCGCAGACTTGCGGGCGTTTGACGTGATCGTGCTGCCGGATTCGGAAGGC
>JALOSP010000111.1 GCA_025458365.1 Hyphomonadaceae bacterium | reverse complement strand
ATATAACGGAACCGAAGATCCAGACTGCGTACTGGTGCCGGACAGCGGCTCGATCCGGGTCGCGCCGGGCTATCGCACGCCGACCGCCACCATTGTCACCGATGCTGTGACCCACTCAGGGCGATTGATCGACATCGCCCCGCGCCAGGTGCTGCGCAACATCCTGTCGCTTTATGAAGCCAAAGGCTGGCAGCCGGTGATTGCCCCGGAGGTGGAGTTCTTCCTGACCGCTCGCAACACCGACCCGGACCTGCCACTGGAAACCCCGGTCGGCCGCTCCGGCCGGGCCGAAACAGTGTCGCAGCCTTACGGCCTTGAAGCGCTGAATGAATATGAGGATCTGATCGAGGCGATCTACGAATACACCGAAGCTGCCGACCTTGATCTGGAGACCATGATCCACGAATCCGGAGCCGCCCAGCTGGAAGTGAACTTCAACCACGGCGACCCGCTGGCGCTGGCCGATCAGGTGCTGGTGTTCAAGCGGATCGTGCGCCAGGTGGCCCACAACCATCAGGTCTATGCCACCTTCATGGCCAAGCCGATGGACAGCCAGCCCGGCAGCGCCATGCACTTGCACCAGTCAGTGATCGACATTGCCACGGGCGAAAACCTGTTTGCCAACAAGAATGGCTCCGACAGCGCCATGTTCCGGTCCTTCGTGGCGGGCTTGCAGACCTATCTGCCCGAAGTGACGCCGCTGTTTGCACCCAATGTGAACTCCTACCGCCGGATGAGGCCGCAACATTCGGCCCCGATCAATGTGCAATGGGGCCGTGACAACCGGTCTTGCGGCTTGCGGGTGCCCGTCTCCGACCGGGCCAACAGACGCATCGAGAACCGGCTGCCCGGCGCTGACAGCAACCCGTATCTGGCGATGGCCGCCTCCCTGGCCTGCGGCTATCTCGGTGTGATCGAGGAGTTGGAGCCGACGGCCCAACTCACATCCTCAGCCTACCGCCTGCCGCGCGAATTGCCGCGCTCGCTTGCCGTCGGGCTGGAGCGGTTCAAGAATTGCAAGCCGATCCGCGATATTCTGGGCGAACGCTTCTGCCGCGCCTTTGCAGCGGTGAAGGAGCATGAACTCGATGCCTTCGACGGTGTGGTGTCTGCCTGGGAGCGGGAGCATCTGTTGTTGAAGGTATGATGTGATCTCCCCTCGCCCCGTGAAGCGGGGAGAGGGGTCGGGGGTGAGGGGCTCCCGACGATAGCGCACCGCTTGCGTTTGTGAGCGTAACCGGAAGACCCCTCACCCTGCCCTCTCGCCACTGCGCGGGGAGAGGGAAATCCCAGAGTGCAAGAACCATGACCCAACCCCTCCATGTTTCCACCCAAGCCGAGCTTGACGCCTTCCTGGACGCTCACCCGACCATGAAGTTCTTCGATGTGATGGTGCAGCCGCTGTTTGGCCCGTTGCGGGGCAAGCGGGTGCTGCGCCACGAGATGGCAGGCATCTGGAAGAGCGGGCGTTTCCTGCCCGGCTCGATCCTGGTGGTGGACAATACCGGTGCCGATTGCGAGGCAACCGGGCTGGTGTGGGAGACCGGTGATGTGGACCGGGTGGTGCGGCCGACGGCTGGCACCTTGGCGCCTGCACCATGGCTGGGGGATGATGTGGGGCAGTTCATCGGCTCGCTGCATACACTCGACAACGTGCCTGACGAACTTGACCCGCGGGTGATCCTGCAGGGCGTGCTCGACCGATTCACCGCTGACCGCCTGACCCCTGATGTGGCCTGCGAGCTGGAATTCTACCTGTGTGACCAGCGTGCCAATGGAACGGCCCCGAAGCCCGCCCGTTCGCCCGTCACCGGCTTTGTCCCGTTTGCCGCCGAGACCAACGGCTTCCGCGAGCTTGACGACCAGATGCCCTACCTGCGCGACCTCTATGCCGCTGCCGAAGCACAGGGCCTGCCGATCGAGGCAATGATTGCGGAAATCTCGCCCGGCCAGCTCGAAATCGGTCTGGACCACCGGCCCGACGCCCTGCGGGTGGCTGATGATGCGGTGATGTTCAAGCGGCTGGTGAAGGGTGTGGCTGTGGCCCACGGCATGGAAGCCACCTTCATGGCCAAGCCCTTCATGGGCCTGCCGGGCTCTGGGATGCACATCCATGTCAGTGTTCTGGATGACAAGGGCACCAACATCTTCGGCGCCGATGATCCCCAGGGCACACCGGCCCTGCGCCACGCGGTCTGGGGCATGGCCCATCTGATGCCTCAGAGCATGGGGATATTCGCACCCAACGCCAATTCCTGGCGCCGGTTTGTGGGCCAGGCCTATGCCCCCACAGCCGCGACTTGGGGCGTGAACAACCGCACGGTCTCCTTGCGCGTCACCGCCGGCCCCGCATCCAGCCGTCATATCGAACACCGGATCTGCGGCGCCGATGCCCCGCCGCATCTGGCGCTCGCCGCCGTGCTGGCAGGGGTTCACCACGGATTGACCCACAAGGGTGATCCCGGCCCTGCCATCGAAGGCGACGCCTATTCCCAGACCGACAAGGCCATCACCCGCCTGCCAAGGAGCTGGGATGCAGCCATCGAGGCGCTGGCGGATGACGGGATCCTTGCCTCATATCTAGGCAGTCGCGCTGTGCGGATGATGCGGATCATCAAAGAGACCGAGCGCGACAGGCACATGGCCGAAATCCCGGTGCAGGACTTTGATTGGGGTTTCCGCAACGCGTGAGGCAGGGAGCGTCATGCGCCCGCCGCGCCAGACACGGCCCCGTGACTGCGCGGTCTCGAACCGGCTGCTTGGCAGCACCCGCGTTGCGTGCTTAGTTTTGCGCAGAGCCAGGCCGAAGGGGGGCATGGCATAGTCCGGGGACCATCCAACATGACGATCAAGCGTGCCACGCCCGAAGAAACACTCCATTTCATGAAAGGCACGCCAGGCTCGCGCCGGGCGTTTCTGGCGGCATTGGGTGCCACAGCCGCGGGCTTCTCGCTGGCCGGGTGCGGCGGTGGCGGCGAGGCGGAGGCCACATCGGCCGGGGCGCCGGCTGCCTTCAAAGTGGAAGGTGGCGAACAGGCCGTTCTGAAATTCTACAACTGGGACACCTATATCGGTGAGACCACACTGGCCGACTTCAAGACCGCCTCGAACGTCGAAGTCCAGATGGATCTGTTTGCAAGCAACGACGAGCTGTTTGCCAAGTTCAGCGCCGGGAATCCAGGCTATGACGTGATCATGCCGTCCAACGACTATGTCGAGCGGATGGTTGCCGAAGACCTGTTGATGGAGCTGGATCACAGCAAGATCCCCAACAAGGCCAATCTGTTGCCCGAGTTTCAAGACAGCCAGTTCGATCCGGGCTGGAAGCACTCGATGCCCTACGTCTGGCTGATCCTCGGGATTGGCTATCGCAAGTCCAAGTTGAAGGGCGGGGTTGTGCCCGACAGCTGGCGCTCTGTCTTCGAAAGTGAGGATTATGCCGGGCGGATTTCCTGGTTGGGCGAGAGCCAGGACCTGTTCCGGCTGGCCTTCAAATATCTGGGCAAGTCGCTGAACGACACCTCGGCTGAGCTGGTGAAGCAGGCTGAGGACCTGCTGATCAAGCAGAAGCCACGAATCACCAATTTCCACAGCGACGATGGCCAGGACTTGCTGGCACGTGGCGAAGTCGATCTGGTGATCGAGTACAATGGCGATATTGCCCAGATTGCCGCCGAGGATGACGATATCGGCTTTGTCGTGCCCAGCGAAGGCTCGTTGAAGAGCACCGACTGCATGGCGATCCCCAAAGGCGCACCCTCGCCAAACAATGCCCATGCCTTCATCAACTTCATGTTGGACGGCCAGGTCGGCGCCGGGATTGCCAAGGCGATCCAGTATCCGACACCGAACAAGGCAGCCAAGGACCTGATGGACGAAGCCTACAAGACCAATCCAATCACCTTCCCGTCGGCGGCGATCCTGGAAAAGTCCGAGTTCGGCAAGTTCACCGGCCCGGACGAGGCGCGCCGGATCGAAGAGGCGATGACCCGGGTGAAGGCTGCCTGACACCTGTTGCCGCACAGCACGGCCCGAGATCACCCCCGTCAGTTGGACGACTGGCGGGGGTTTCGCGTCCAAAAGCGGCCCCAAGAGCACCGATAGGACAAATGCCGTTGTGCGGCTTGCGTTTTTTGGTGAGGGGGCACATCCTGCCCATCTCGTTGTGGTCGGCAGCCTGCCGGTCAGCGGAAGGCTTTTGTCGTTGCTTGGGGGCCGGGCATGCAGGACTGGCGGGAAGACAGGAAGTTTTTCCTGATCACCATGGCGCCGCCGACGCTGTGGTTCGTAATCTTCTTTGTCGTGCCGATGAGCCTCGTCTGGCTCTACTCCTTCGGCGAGACGACAGGCCTGATTGGCGTGAAGATTTCCGGCACCTTCGCCAATTACGCCCGTGCGCTCGATCCACTGATCCTGACGGTTCTGCTGGATTCCGTCTGGATAGCGGGGCTGACGACGCTGATCTGCCTGATCGCCGCTTTCCCGATTGCTCTGGCCATGACCTTTGCCAGCCCCAAGACCAAAGCCTGGCTGCTGATGCTGATCATGCTGCCATTCTGGACCAATCTGTTGATCCGCACCTATGCGATGATCTCGGTGCTGGGCACCAAGGGCCTGATCAATTCGGGTGCAGAGGCGGTGCACAATCTGCTGGTCGGGATCGGCCTGCCCATGGGCGCATTTGCCCCAATGCCGCTGCTTTACAACCAGACCGCCGTGATCATTGGCCTGATCTACGTCCACCTGCCGTTCATGGTGCTGCCGCTCTATGCCGCGCTTGACCGGCTGGACAAGAGCTTGATCGAGGCCAGCCTCGACCTTGGGGCAGGGCACTTCCAGACCATCATGCGCATCGTGGTGCCGCTGGCCCTGCCGGGCATCGTCGCCGGGGTGATCATCACCTTCATCCCGGCACTGGGTTCTTACCTCACGCCGGAAATGCTGGGCGGGCCGAATGACCTGATGATCGCCAGCCTGATCGAGCGCCAGTTCAAACGCGCCAATGACTGGCCATTTGGTGCTGCCCTGTCGTTCCTGCTGATGTACATCACGCTGGCCTTTTTCATCGTGCGCGGCATGATCGACAAGGACGCGGCCAAACGCGGAGGCCATTGAACATGCTGCCGCTGTTCAAGAAGTCAGACCGCGCGCCACTGGATTACATCCGCTCGTGGCCGATCCGGCTGTGGATCGCCGCGGTCATGCTGTTCCTCTATGTGCCGTTGCTGGTGCTGATCGCCTTCAGCTTCAACGACAGCAGGCGGTCCACCGCCTGGAAGGGCTTCACCCTGAAATGGTATGAGAAGCTGTGGGAGAATGACGGGCTGCGTGAAGCCTTGCTCAATTCCATGTTGATCGCGCTGGTTGTCACCGTGTTATCGATCATCCTTGGCGCCCTGATGGCCTTCATGTTCTGGCGCTTCAAGTTTCCGTGGAAAGGCCCGCTGGAAGCAGGGATGAGCCTGCCGATCGTGGTGCCGGAAATCTGCATGGGCGTGGCCGTGCTGATGTTCTTTGCCCGGATCGAGTGGCCGAATGACCTGCCCTATCCGCTCAATCTCAGCCAGATCGTGATTGCCCACACCACATTCGCTTTTCCGTTCGTAGCCATCG
>JALOSP010000110.1 GCA_025458365.1 Hyphomonadaceae bacterium | reverse complement strand
ACCAAGTGCTCCTGTAGTGTGGTGGGAGCCACAATCGAATCGAGCAGGAACTGCCAGCGCTCCTGGTCATCACTGCGTCGGTGATTGTCCATGAGGCGCGTCTGAGCCCAATACTCCCGCCACTCCTCATCCATTTGCGAGATCGCCTCGATATCGTCCGGTTCATCTGGATCATCGGGCAAGGCCTCGTCCAGGGACAGTTCTGGGGATTCCAGCTCCAGGACCGGATTGACCTCAATCTCCTGCTGGATGATCTGCCGCAACTCCAGGGTGGGGGCCTGCAGGATCTGCAGACTCTGCTGCATTTGCGGACCAATCGCGAGCTTTTGGGTCTGCGCCTGATAGAGTCCCTGGTCGGCCATGTTTGAGAGGGCGGTTTGTGGGTGGTATCAAACCTCGCTCAACAGATACGACAAGCAGAGAGTGGGCCAGAACCTTCTTTTTTTCGCAAAATTAGCTGAATTGTAAGATTTGGCATGGTTTTGCCTCAGGATGGCCGCTCACTGTCTCAGTGCCATTTCGACCGTGTCGAGAATCTCCATGTAGGCTTTGCCCCCCGGTGGCTGCCGGGGCTGCACAATTGGGCCTGTCCGTCGTGCTGTTCGAAGCAGGCGAGATGGGTGGCGATTGCCTCAACACCGGCTGCGTGCCCTCCAAGGCCCTGATCAAGGCCGCCAACACCGCCCACGCCATGCGCCATGCAGCCCGCTTCGGGATCGGGGCGGTGGACCGGCCCGTGGTGGACTGGCAGAAGGTTCAGGCCCATGTCCGCGACGTGATCGCCACCATCGCGCCAGTGGACAGTCAGGAGCGGTTTGAAGGCTTTGGCTGCACCGTGATCCGGGAGTGGGCCAGGTTTACCGGGCCTGACACCGTCGAATCCGACAGCCACATCATCAAGGCGCGTCGTTTTGTGATCACAGCCGGGGCAACAGCCCTCGTGCCGCCGATCCCCGGGATCGACACGGTCAGTTACCTCACCAACGAGACCGTATTCGACCAGCCAGACCTGCCCGCCAGCCTGATCGTGCTCGGTGGTGGCGTCATCGGTGTGGAACTGGGGCAGGCCTTTGCGAGACTCGGCGTGGCCGTGACGATCGTGGAGGCGGCGAGCCTGCTGGGGCGCAGCGAGCCTGAAGCTGCAGCGCTGGTGCGTGACAGCCTGCGGGACGATGGCATCACGCTGATCGAAGGTGTGGCGGCCACCGCAGTGGCGCCCTCGCCTGCTGGTGTTGCACTGACCTTGGCCGATGGTCGTGTGATCGCGGGCAGCCGCCTGCTGGTGGCTGTGGGCCGCAAGGTCCGCACTGACGGACTGGGGCTGGAGGGTGCAGGTGTCAGTTTCAACCGCAAAGGTATTCTCACCGACAGCAAGCTGCGCAGCGTCTCCAACCGGCGGGTCTGGGCCTTGGGCGACATTGCCGGGCGTGAACAACTGACCCATGCGGCGGGCTTTCACGCGTCTCTCTTCGTCAAGACCGTGTTGTTCAAGGCCCCAGGCACCGCCGATGTCGGCCACATGCCCGCCGTCGCCTATTGCAGCCCTGAAGTGGCCCAGATCGGCCTCACAGAGGCCGAGGCCCGGGCAAGGTCCGGCGATGAGGTCAAGACCACCGTCTGGCATGCCCACGAGAATGACAGGGCCCAGACCGAGCGTGAGACCGCTGGTTTCTGCAAGCTGGTGCTGGGCAAGAGCGGCAAGCTTCTGGGTGCCACTGTTGTCGGCGAGGCGGCGGGTGAGACCATTCAGATCATCGGCATGGCGATGGCCAATGGACAAGGTGTCCGCGCCCTGACCAATCTGATCAGCCCCTACCCGACCCGGTCGGAGATTGCCAAACGGGCGGCAGGGGCCTGGTACACACCAAGCCTGTTTTCCGATCGGACCCGCAAGCTTGTCGGATTCCTGAAAAATCTGGGGTGAACCAGCCTCCGATCACGCCAGCCAGGCGGCCAGCGCGAAATACAGCGGGATGCCAATGGTCAGGTTGAGCGGGAAGGTGACACCCAAAGATGCCGAGAGATAGGCACCGGGATTGGCCTCCGGCAGGGCAACCCGCATGGCGGCAGGCACCGCGATATAGGATGCACTGGCTGTCAGCACGATCAGCATGGCGACATCGCCCGGCGGTGCCCCGATCAACTTTCCGACCAGCGCGCCCAGAGCAGCGCAGGTTGCCGTGGCCAGTGTTGCAGCCAGCGCAAGCCTCGGCAGATTGCCCTCTCCCCGCATCAGGCGGCGCACGGCCAGCAAGCCCATGTCGAGCAGGAACAGGCAGAGAATGCCCTGGAAAATCCCGTTCACAAACAGGTCCAGCCGCTTCATCCCGGCATCACCCGTGATCACACCGACCGCAAACGCACCCACCAGCACCACGACCGAACCGTTGAAGAACACTTCGCGCAACAGATGCGGAGGCAGTTTCAAACGCGGCTTGGTTGCTGGCTGACCTTCAACAGCCGAACGCGCCGCATCCTGGGTTGCCAGAGCGGCCAGCACCAGACCGGTCAGGATCGCGGGGCTTTCCATCGCAGCGGCAACCGCTACCATATGACCTGACACTTCGACACCTGCCCGCCCGGCAAAATCGAGCGCCGTCACGAAAGTCACGATCGAGATCGAGCCATAGTGCGCCGCCGTTGCTGCCGCCGTTGCCCGGTCGAGGCCCGCGATTTTCAAGAACAGCGGAACCACGACCAGTGGCAGGATCGCCGACAGGATAACACCTGCCAGCGTAATGATGATAAACCCGCTGTTGATCCCCTCGGACGCCGCAGCCACGCCACCTTTGAACCCGATGGCGAGCAACAGGTAGATCGACAGGATTTTCGACGCGGCTTCCGGGATCGTCAGATCCGAACGCCCCAGCGCCGCCAGCCCGCCCAGAACAAAGAACAGGATCGGGGGCGCCAGAAGATTGGCAATGGCCATGTCCAGCATTGAAACTGCCCGATCCTCAAACCGCAAACACCATACGGCGCTTCCGGCCTTAAGCGATTTCAGCTGTCAGGCAAACATGTCGCTGTGGGCGGCCTGCACAATGGTCAGGCTGCCAGCTGTATCAATTGCCGAACACAAGCCGCGACGCGCGGGCGGCTACCGAGAATTCCAGTTCATCGGCATCATCATCCAGCTTGGCTGCCAGCGTCGGTGACATCGCCGAAGTGAGCGACCAGTTCCAGTACCGCAACACGGTTTGCGCCTTGTTGGTCGACAGCGTGTCGAAGACCCGCAGTGCGCGGGCCCATGGTTCGGCGGGCGCCTCATCGGTCCCCGTCGGTCGTTTCAGTCCGGTCCACAAGGTCCGCAGATAACGCCGCTTGAGTCCGGTCGCCTTGCACAGGATGGCCAGCGCCTCGCCGCCGGGGTCGGACAGGATCTGGGCGCCGCTCGCCGGTCGCAAGCCGGAGAGAAAGGCGATTTCCTTGAACAATTCCTGAGACGGATTGGCCGCCAGCGCCTCAATCGCATGCTCGAGACTGTCATACGGGCTTTTGACGATCGCTTCGCGATTGCGCTGGCGCCGTTCGATGAATTGCAACGACTTGCGCAGCAGCCCGTCCTGCCAGCCGTCACGTGCTGCCACGGCGAACAGATCCTGACAGGCATCCAGCAGCGTCAGACGCTCAACGGCGAAGCGCTCCAGAATGCGCACGCGCTCATCGGGTGCAGCCCACCAGAACATGGTCAGCGCCTGGGAGGGCTTCAATTCGGGGCGCTTGAGCAGGAAGGGGCCGATCTCGGGATAGCTTTTTGACATTGCAGTGATCGTCTCGACCGCCGGATGGGCCAGCATGCTGTCCTTGTTGCGCAACAGCGCCATGATCACCGGCACTTCCTCGCGTTGTGCCAGCACGTCGGCAACGCTTTCGGAGACCTTCTTGCGTCGCGCGATCAAAATGCGATGCTCGGTCGTGGCGCTGGGTGCATTGGCGGTCGCGATCAGGTCGGAATCATCGAACGCTTCGCAGATTTCGAGTAGCTGGCGGGCCACTTCGATATCATCGCGGGCGAGATACCGGAGGAGCAAGGCGGGCGCCTCATGCAGGAGGGCCATCCGCTCTGCACAGCGGACCCGGGTGGGCAGGTCGCTTTCGCGCAAGACCTCGATCAAGAGGTCAGCTGCCATGTGCCGTTCTTGAGGCTGGATTCGCGAACCGGGAAGCCCGACGACATCTTGCAAGCGACGGGTCAGGGTCGCCCTCGTCCGGTCGCGCGTGGCCGTTCCGATACTCGTCGGCGCGTTCAGAAAATCCTCAAATGCGCCGTCGGCCATCGTGCGCTCCTTGATCGTACCGAGCTTGATTGCAACCGACAGCTTAATTCGACGTTACCACAGATACCTGCGACCCCACCCTGACATGATCCTCATTCCAGTGCGCGTTTCGTTTCCGGGGAGACGCGCACTAGATCAGTTTGCGTTTTGACGGAATCGTCAAAACCGGAGCAAATTGATCAGAGTCGAAAGTCTGGTGCACAACTTCGTTTCCGTGGAAACGAATCGTGCACTAGGAAAACGGTCTATCTGGCCACCACGGGACAAAGTCCGGCATGTCGGTGCTGACCCCTTGGGGATAGACTGGCGGCCGCTTCTCCAGGAAACTGGTGATTCCTTCGCGCGCATCGGCACCCTGGCCGCGGGCATAGACTGCCCGGCTGTCGATCTTGTGGGCTTCCATCGGATGATCGGCGCCCAGCATCCGCCACATCATCTGGCGGGTCAGTGCGATCGACACCGGGGCCGTATTGTCGGCAATCTCGCGGGCCATGGCGCGGGCTGCAGGCAGGAGGTCTTCAGGGGCGTGAAGGGATCGGACCAGCCCGCCATCCAGAGCTTCGGCTGCATCGAACACCCGGCCTGAATAGCACCATTCCAGCGCTTTGGAGATGCCGACAATCCGGGGAAGGAACCAGCTGGAGCAGGCCTCCGGCACAATGCCGCGCCGGGCAAACACGAAGCCGAACCGGGCGTCCTGCGACGCAAGCCTGATATCCATCGCCAGCTGCATGGTCGCTCCGACACCAACCGCCGGACCATTCACCGCAGCGATCACCGGCTTGAGGCTCTCGAAAATCCTCAAGGTCAGCCGCCCGCCGCCATCGCGCAGCCGGTCCTCGAAACTGCCCTGCCGGTCGGGCCGGTCCGTCCGGTTGTCATAGTCGAAAGTTGCTGCCCCGGCACTGAGGTCGGCTCCTGCGCAGAAAGCCCGACCCTCACCGGTGACGATGACCGCCCGAACGGCGTCATCAGCATCGGTGATGTCAAAAGCTGCGATCATTTCGCCCAGCATCTGGCCGGTAAAGGCGTTCAACCGGTCGGGCCGGTTCAAGGTGACAGTGGCGATCCCTTCGCTGATCTGCAGGCGGATGGTTTCGAAATCTGGCATGGCGGCGGTGTTCCTCCGGTAGCTCGGTCTTTTGTTGTGCGAGCCCGGACACAATGGCAGCAGTGCCACCTGCGCGCCACGTGTGCGCTGCCGGATGGACCGCCCCTTGGCAGCGGGTCGAGGCGAGCGCAGCACGCGCTGGCGGCGGGCCTTGCCTGCACCGGCCTGCGCCGCCATCCTTGGCGCGATGAAGACACTGGCAGCCCGGCTCTCACGCGCGATTGTACG
>JALOSP010000109.1 GCA_025458365.1 Hyphomonadaceae bacterium | reverse complement strand
CGTCTCACCGTAAAGCCGGCACCGCCATGACCTACAGCAGCGACTTTCTCCGCCGTCTCGAAACGCGCGGGTTTATTCACCAGATCACAGATAGCGCGGCGCTGGATGGCGCGGCGGGCAAGGGCTCGCCGATCACGGCCTATGTCGGCTTTGATTGCACGGCGCCTTCGCTCCACATCGGCAATCTGGTTTCGATCATGATGCTGCGCCATTTGCAGCAGGCGGGGCATCGGCCGATCGTGCTGATGGGCGGCGGCACCACCAAGGTGGGCGATCCGTCTGACAAGAATGAAGCCCGCCCCGTGCTGAGCGATGCCGTGATCGATGCCAACAAGGCCTCGATCAAGACCGTGTTTGCCCACTACCTGACATTTGGTGCAGGCCGCACCGATGCCATCATGGTCGATAATGCCGACTGGCTGTGCCAGGTGAAGTGGCTCGACATGCTGCGCGACATCGGACGCCACTTCACGATCAACAAGATGATCGCGCTCGACATCGTCAAGCGGCGGCTGGACGCCGAATTGCCGATCACTTTCCTCGAATTCAACTACATGCTGATGCAGGCCTATGACTTCCTCGAACTGTCGCGCCGTCATGACTGCCGGTTGCAGATGGGCGGCTCCGACCAGTGGGGCAACATCGTGCAAGGCGTGGAATTGTGCCGCCGGGCCGATGGCTACGAGGCTTTGGGCCTGACCCAGCCGCTGTTGATGAATGCGGCAGGCCAGAAGATGGGCAAGTCGGTCCATGGCGCAATCTGGCTCAATGCCGACATGCTGGCCCCGTTCGACTACTGGCAATACTGGCGCAATGTGGATGATGCTGATGTCACCCCGCTGCTGGCCAGGATGACCGACATCCCGATGGATGAGGTCAGGCGTCTTGGCGCCCTGCAAGGCGCCGAGATCAACCAGGCCAAGATCGTGCTGGCCAATGCCATCACCGCCATGCTGCACGGCCAGGACGCTGCGGATGCCGCTGCTGCCACCGCACAGGCGCAATTTGCCGGTGTCGGTGAGGCCGCCAGCCTGCCCGAGGTCACCATGGCGGAGGCGCCTGCCAGCTTGAACGCCTTGTTCGTGGCCGCCGGTCTGGTGGCGTCCAACGGCGAGGCAAAGCGGCAGATCGCAGGAGGTGGGCTGAAGGTCGATGACGTGGTCGTCAATGATGCCAATGCGCCGGTCCCTGCCGCCTTGCGCCAAACCGGCCGGGTCAAGTTGTCGCTGGGCAAGAAGAAGCACGTCGTCGTGACGCTGGTCTGACCGCACAAACAGGAGAAACACCCATGTCGCTCGTTGCTGGAACCCCTGCCCCGGACTTCACCCTGGCCACTGATGGCGGTAGGTCGCTCACCCTGTCGTCGCTGCAGGGTGGCAAGGTCGTGGTCTATTTCTATCCCAAGGACGACACGTCAGGCTGCACCCGCGAGGCCCAGGACTTCACCGAACTGGCGAGCGAATTTGCCGCGGCAGACACCACCGTCATCGGAATCTCGAAGGACAGTGCGAAAAGCCACGACCGGTTCAAGGCCAAGTACGAGCTCTCGGTCATCCTGGCCGCCGACACCGAAACCTCTGTTGCGGCTGACTATGGGGTCTGGGTGGAAAAGAGCATGTATGGCCGACAATACATGGGGATGGAGCGGGCAACCTTCCTGATCGGCGCCGATGGCGTGATCGCCAAAGTCTGGAACAAGGTCAAAGTGCCAGGTCATGCTCGCGATGTGCTGGCCGCGGCGCAGGCGCTGGGTTGATCATCCGCGAGCCCCTCGATTTCTGTCACCGACTGCGATTATCAGGTTGCACCTGACCCGCCCGCGCGCGACAACAGACAGCTCCTGAAGCCATCCGTGGCTGTATTTGAACAAGGAAACACCATCATGGCGATCTGGGGAAACAAGACCCGCGAGGATGAAGATACACCTCTGGACGCCACACCGGCGCCCGCCAGCAGCAATGTCGGCACCGGGCCTGCACCGCGCGCCATCACCGGCGGGGCAGCCCGCAGCGGCGTGACCGTGATTGCGGCCGGTGCCGTGGTCTCTGGCTCGATTTCCTCCGGCGGCGACATCCAGGTGGACGGGGTTGTGCAAGGCGATGTGCGTGCCGAAACCGTAACCGTCGGCAATGGTGGGGCGGTCGAAGGCAGCGTGACCGGCACGGTCGCGACCGTGCGCGGCAAGGTCACTGGCAATGTGACGGCCCGGTCGATCCAGTTGGCGGGGACTGGAGCGATTGCAGGCGACCTGACACACGCGATTCTGGTGATCGAAGAAGGCGGGGCCTTTGAAGGCCGCTCGAAACGACTGGCCGATCCGCTGGCCGATGTGCCTGCCCTGCCCGCTGCCGCTGCCCCGGCGGTGAGCGCGCCCGAACCTGCCAGTGCGCTGGCCGGGGAATTGGGCGACGGGTTCGTCAACAGCTAGATGGCGGCTGGCGTCTGGACCTCCCGCCAATGAAGCCGCGCCCATGAAAGGCGGCAAGGCTGGCAAGACCGCGCGCAGTGGCAGCGGGCGGCGCTCGCGTCCCGGCGGCGGTGTCCCGACCCGTGAGGTGCTGCTGGCATTTCTGGCAGAAGCGCGCACAGCGCTGACGCCGAAAGAGATTGCCAAGGCGTTTGGCGTGCGTGGCGATGACCGGCGTATCCTGAATGCCCTGCTGAAAGACTTGAGGCTTGACGGCACGGTGGAGGCGCCGGGCCGCAAGGCCGTGGCGTCGCGTGATGCCATACCTGGTGGCGGTGTGTTCGAAGTCGTCGGGATCGACAATGAGGGTGAGCTTCTGGCCCGCGCCACTGGTCGCGACGGGCTCTATGGGCCGCCGCTGCTGATCACTGTTCCGCGCCACGGCGCCAAGGGGCCGCCACCGCCTGCCTTGGGCACTGGCAGCCGGTTTGTCGGCAAGACCCGCACGGCCAACGATGGCAGCCACGAAGTGGTGGTGCTGAAGGCCTTGGGCGCGGTGGCCACGAAGTACTACGGCGTGTTCCATGCCAGTGGTCCAGGGCCCGGCGTGGGTGGCATCGTGGTGCCGGCTGACAAGAAGACCAAGGGCGAATTCGTCATCCTGCCGCATCATCGCCGCGATGCGGACGACGGCGATCTGGTGGCCGTGCGGCTTCTGCCGGGCAAGGGCTATAGTCCGAAGAAGGCCGAGATCATCGAAATCATCGGCCACAGCGACAACCCGCGCGCGGCCTCCATGCTGGCGATTGCCGCCCATGGCATTCCCGTCGGGTTTTCTGACGAGGAGCTGGACGAAGCCCGGTCTGCCCGCCTGATCACCGCCCTTGGCAAGCGCACCGATTTGCGCGCCCGCCCGCTGATTACCATCGACCCACCCGATGCGCGCGACCATGATGATGCGGTCCATGCCGAGGCCCTATCCGGCGGCGGGTTCAGGATCACCGTGGCGATCGCTGACGTGGCCCATTACGTCACGCCACGCTCGGCGCTGGATGCCGGGGCTCTGGAGCGCGGCAATTCGGTGTATTTTCCCGACCGGGTCGTGCCGATGCTGCCTGAAGAGCTGTCGGCAGACCTGTGCAGCCTGATCGAGGGGGCTGACCGGCCGGTGCTGGCCGTCGAGATCGAAATTGCCGCTGATGGCACCAAAAAGAGCCACCGCTTTCTGCGGGCCCTGATGCATTCCCATGCCAGCCTGTCCTATGAGCAGGCGCAAGCCGCCATCGATGGTACGCCAGACGAGCAGACCGGCCCATTGCTGGAACCGGTGCTGAAGCCGCTGTGGGCTGCGCACGCCGCCCTGATGCAGGCGCGGGCCCGGCGCGAACCGCTGGAAATCACCTCCACCGAACGCAAGGTCGAGCTGTCGGAGGACGGCAAGGTCGTCTCGATCAAGACCCGCGTCCAGCTCGAAGCCCACCGGCTGATCGAGGAAATGATGATCCAGGCCAATGTGGCCGCCGCCGAGGAGCTGGAAAAGCACCGTGCACCGGTGATCTACCGGGTCCATGACACGCCAAGCCAGACCAAGCTGGCCGCGCTGGCAGATTTTCTGGCCACGGTGGATTTCAAATGGGCCAAGGGCCAGCCGCCCACCCCTGCCCGGTTCAATACCGTTCTGGCGCACGCCGCCACCACAGAACATTTCGCCATGATCAACGAGATGGTGCTGCGCACCCAGATGCAGGCGATCTATGACACCGCCAATATCGGCCACTTCGGCCTGCATCTGGCCCGCTATGCCCACTTCACCAGCCCGATCCGGCGCTATGCCGACTTGGTTGTCCACCGGGCGCTGATTGGTGCGCTGGGCTTTGGCGATGACGGGTTGAAGGCCGGGTCTGGCGGGCCGGACCTTGCCAAGGTTGCCGAGGCAATCTCCAACACCGAGCGGCGTGCCATGGCCGCCGAACGCGAGGCGACTGACCGCTATGTGGCGGCTTTCCTGTCCGAACGGGTGGGGGTGGTTTTTGCCGCGCGTATTTCCAGCGTCACCAAATTCGGCCTGTTCGTACGGCTGGAGGAGACCGGCGCCGATGGCCTGGTCCCCGTCACCAGGCTTGGCCAGGAGTATTTCGTGCACGACGAAGTCGGTCAGGCGCTGATCGGGACTGAAACCGGGGACCGCTGGACTTTGGGCCGGGTTGTCGAGGTGCGCCTCATGGAGGCCACACCGGTCACCGGCGGGTTGTTGTTCGACATGGTGAGCAGTGCGCTGACCGGCAAGCCGCCCGGTCGCAATGCCGGACGCCGGGCCTCACGCTCCACCCCCGCACCACGCGGCGGGCGACCGATGGGTCACAGCACCAGTGGCAAGCGCGGCGTCACGCGGCGCCGCTAAAGCCGCTTTCAAGCCGCTTCCAGTTGGACTAGCAAATCGTCATGGCGCATTTCGCACTTCAATTCGGCAAGACCGAGCATCAGGTCCGCTATACCGAGCGGTTCAATGTCCACGGCATCTGCACCGGTAATGGCGGCAAGCTGGCGCTGGTCAGAATCGGCAAGGCCCACCCGTTCCGTTATGACCTGCCCGGCGGCGGTATCGAAAGCGGGGAAAGCGACGCTGACGCCTTGATCCGCGAGTTCGAGGAGGAAACCGGGCTCACCGTGTGGCCAATCCGGGCGCTGGGGCGGGCCGGGCAATTCTGGAACAATGAAGGCGCACCGCTCAATTCTTTGGCCAGCTTCTTTGAAGTCGAGATGACCGCCAATGATGGCCGCCCGACCGAGCCGGATCACGAACTGGTCTGGGTGACGCCAGAAGATGCCCTGCGCAAGGTGCGCCACGACAGCCACGCCTGGGCCATCCTGTCATGGATGCGCGAGCAGTGGCGCAACGCAGGCCGTTAGGCGCCTGCCGTGGGTCTCTATGCCGACCATATCCTGCCGCGCCTGATCGGCTGTGCCTGCGGCACAAAACCGATTGCCCGTCAACGTGCGAAGATCATCCCGCAAGCTTCTGGCATTGTTGTCGATATCGGGTTTGGTACCGGCACCAATCTGCCGTTCTTCGATCCCGCACGTGTGGACCGGATCATTGCTGTCGAACCCCACGCCGCCATGCTGGCGCGCTGTGATTGCAGTGCTACGCCCATTCCTGTCGAACAACACTGTGTGCCCGGTGAAGCCACCGGCCTGGCCAGCGCCAGTGCCGATACGG
>JALOSP010000001.1 GCA_025458365.1 Hyphomonadaceae bacterium | reverse complement strand
CTTGGTTTTAAGACACGTCATGTCACCTCACCATTGTTTGGTTCTTGCAGCATGAGCACGGTATCATCCCCAGCTGCCTGGAGCACTTGTTCGCCTTGGTTTTAAGACACGTCATGTCACCTCACCATTGTTTGGTTCTTGCAGCATGAGCACGGTATCATCCCCAGCCGCCTTGAGCACTTGTTCGCCTTGGTTTGAAGGGGCATCCTCTCAACTCACCATGGCACATACAGCCGGCATACAACAACCACAGACAACAACACCGAATCAACTCGTTTGCAACGAATGTACAAATTTGCAACAAATGTAACATAGCCCCCATGCCCCCTCCCGCGCTCCAGTATCCACCCACCTCGTTCACATCGCAACCCATCGCCTTCCCTTTCCATTGCCGGGGTGCCGCCCTCGCCTGCTCCACCACTTCCCTCCATGCACGTGCGTCAAAGTCGGGCCAATGGGCGAAAGGCCAGAACTCCCGCTTCAAATTAGGGGCCACGCCCAAGGCCATAAGCACCCCTTCGACCAGAAAGGTCCCCGACCCGCACATGGGGTCTGTGAGTACTGCCCCTGCGACCACATGCCGCACATGGGGGGTGTGAGTACTGCCCCTGAAACCACATGCAGCACATGGGGTCTGTGAGTACTGCCCCTGCGACCACATGCCGCTCACGTGAGTGACTGCCTCCCGATCAACACAGCGCGGAGGCTCAAGTGCACCGCATCTCACCCCCTCATGCAGTCATGTCATCTAAACACAGCATGCAGTCATGTCATCATGCCATCTCAACACAGCATGCAGTCATGTTGTCATGTCGTCATGTCATCTCAACACAACATGCAGTCATATCATCAATCTCAACCCCTCTAATTGTCATGCCATCTCAACACAACAAGCACCATGTCATCAATCTCGATCGTCGCCTTGTACAGCAGGTAGAGCCCTCCGACGATCAGGATGATGTCACGCCACGAGATCTCGTTGCCCATGATCGTGACCAGCGGCTGGTTCAATTGAGCCAGCCAGACCAGCACCGACAAGAGGGCAATCCGCAGGAAGAGCGCCAGAAACAAGCCGACCCGGCGGGCGGTGGCCTGTTGGGGGCGTGGCAGGCGCGAGGCGGCAATCGAAATGAAGATCACATTGTCAATGCCCAGCACGACCTCCAGAATGGTCAGTGTGGCAAGGGAGGCCCACCCTTCCGGGGTGGTCATCCAGGCAAGGAATTCCGGCATTGTCTCGTCCCGACTGCGCAACCCGAATGATCACGGAGATGTTATCTTCCCGTGTCATGGCCCGACTTTTCCTGCGTTGCAATGCGCCAAGCTGAAACATGGTGATCGCTGCTTGCGGGGCCGATACCAGACAGATGGCCGCGCAGCGGCCTGCGTGACATCAGGCCCGCTGCCCGTTAGACGATCATGCGAGACCATCATCTTCGGCAGGATCACAGCATGGCAGCAGATATCGTCACCGTCTTCGGGGGTTCGGGGTTTCTGGGCAAATATGTGGTGCGCGCACTGTGCCGGGCGGGCAAGCGCGTGCGTGTGGCGATGCGGCGCCCACACCTGGGCCATGAGCTGCGGGTGATGGGCGATGTGGGCCAGGTGCAGCTGGTACAGGCCAATGTGCGCAATCGTGAGAGCGTGGCACGGGCCGTCCAAGGCGCCGATGTGGTGATCAATCTGGTCGCCATCCTGTTCGAGAAGGGCAAGCAGACCTTTGCCGACACCGTGGCGACTGGTGGGTTGATCGTGGCCGAAGAGGCCGCGAAGGCCGGGGTCACCCGCTTTGTGCATGTCTCTGCCATCGGTGCAGATGCGGGCAGCAAGTCAGCCTATGGCAAAGCCAAGGGGCAAGCCGAGGCTGCGGTTCTGGCCGCTGTTCCCACAGCCACCATCCTGCGTCCGTCGATCATCTTCGGACCGGAAGACAATTTCTACAACCAGTTTGCCTCGATGGCCCGGATGTCACCGGCTTTGCCGCTGATCGGCGGTGGGCAGACGAAGTTCCAGCCGGTCTATGTGGACGATGTGGCCGATGCGGTCGTGGCTGCCCTGTCCCGTGGCGACACGCAAGGGGCCATTTTCGAACTGGGCGGACCGGCGGTCTACACGTTCGAACAGATTTTGCGCCACATCCTGACCGAAATCGACCGGCCACGCCTTCTGGTGCCGCTGCCCTGGGCAATCGCCACCCCGATGGGCGCAGTGATGAATGGCGTCTTCAAATTCGTGCCTTGGGCGGGGCCGCCGCTGACCGCTGACCAGGTGGAAATGCTGAAGACCGACAATGTCGTGGGCGATGGTGCCAGAGGCTTTGCCGAACTGGGCATCACGACACTGGAAAGTGTTGAATCGGTAACGCCAACCTATCTCTACCGCCATCGTCCGCACGGCCAGTTCCAGCAGACGCGAAAGGCGGCCTGAAGAATTGCGGCCCTGACTGGCCGGACGTGTCATCCCCGCCGGAGTTCTTCCGGGCTGGACGGGTTGGCAATCATTCTCTCATAACTTCCGGCCAGCAAAGCAGCAGCGGTCAGGATTGCGGTCGCAACAAGAGCGGCCATCAACCCGAGTGTCCGCTTGCTGACCTGGCGTTTTGACGGAGAGTGGCGGTTGGCGGGCATGGGGGAGGCTCCGGCACGGTTTCGACTGGGGAGGAGCCCCGTGCCTGTGTCTGATTGGACACCACCCGCCCGCGATGAACACACAACCGGTTGATCCGCCTGTTCAGTCCATCGCCGCCAGGATGGCGGCCCGGCCCGGCAGTTGCGGAAGCACCACAGGATCTGCACGTGCCGGTTGCCAGACAAGATACAATGGAACACCTGAACGCCCATGCGACGAAAGCGCCCGTGTGATCGCGTCATCGCGTCGCGTCCAGTCTGCGATCAGCCACGCTGCCCCGTCAGCCCTCAGGGCAGCCATCACCGCCGGATCTGCGAATACTCCGGCCTCGTTGACCTTGCAGCTGACGCACCAGTCGGCGGTGAAATTGACAAACACCGTCTTGCCCTGCGCCCGCAGCTCCGCCTCTCTGGCCGGTGTCCAGGCTTCCGCGCCGTCTGGAAGGCCGCTGGCGAGAGTTGCAGTGGCGGGTGCATCGGCCTCCGCCACCAGCGCCAGAGCGGTACTTCCCAGCACAAGCGCCGACAGTCCCAGAATTGCAGGCCTGCGCCATCCAACGATGCGCCCATTCCAGGCAAAGGCAAACAATGCCCCGCCCAGCGCAGCCCACGCCGCATTTTCCCAGCCTGCCATGCCGAGCTGGTTGCCCATCACCCAGGCAAGCCAGGCCGCGGTGGCCAGGACCGGCAGCGCCAGCACCTGTTTGAACCGGACCATCCACGGGCCGGGCCGCGGCAAGCGTGCCATCAGACCGGGGATGAAGGTGATGGCCATGAAAGGAGCAGCAAACCCCGCGCCCAGTCCTGCAAACACGGCGAGCGCCACCGGAGCACTCTGGGTCAGCGCAAATCCCAGCGCGGCGCCCATGAAGGGAGCCGTGCACGGACTGGCCACCACGACGGCCAGAACGCCCGTGAAAAAGGAGCCTGCGTGGCCTGACCGACGGGTCAGGTCCTGGCCGGTGTTCTGGAATCCGCCAGCGACCTCGAACACGCCCACGAGATTGAGCGTGACAACAACCAGCAACGCGATGATCCCGGCAAGCACCAGCGGCTGCTGCAACTGGAAACCCCACCCCAACGCCTCGCCGGACGCCCGCAACCCAACCAACAACCCGGCGAGCGCGAGGAACGTGACCATCACGCCGGCACCATAGAGCAGGCCCTGCTGGCGCGCCTCGCGACGGTCGCCGTGGGCGGCCTGCATCAGGCCGATGCTCTTCATGGCCAGGATCGGAAACACGCACGGCATCAGATTGAGGATCAGCCCGCCAAGGAACGCCAAGGCAATGGCCTGCCAGACGGGCATGACCGGGCTGCCCGCTGCGGCGTCTGCACTGCCATTCATCGGATCCACTATCCCGACGGCCCTGCCTGTCACCCCGGCAGGCACCGGGCCTGCCACGAAGCTGACCTCAAAGGCTTCGGCGGTCGCGCCTTCACCTGTCACAATGACGCCGCTGACCGGTCCGGAGAGCGTCGCGGGCGCGGACCCGGACTTGGCGACCGTGAGCGACAGGCCCCCCTCGCCAGCCTGCACGGTCTGAGGCGCGGTATAGCTGATCAAGGCCCCGTTTTCGAGCTCATGGGGAAAGAATTGCGCCCGGCTGACCCCGGCAAACGCGGCCACTGGCAGCGACACGGTCCAGCTTGTACCGGCATCGGTGATCACACCTTGGGCTGACAAAGGCTGCGGCACCAGTGTCTTGGCTGCGGTGATTGCGGCAGCATCGTCGCCAGGCACCGAGGCCGCCGCGACTGGCACGAGCACCGCCACCGTGCCATCTGCCGGGATGCAGATGTCAGCGCACTCCAGCCAGCTGACAGCAGCCTGAACCCGGATGATCGATCCGGGCGCAGCCTCTGCCGGAATGGTCAGGTCCACCGGCAGGATGATTGTGCCGGAATAGCCATAATTCAGCAGGGTGGCAAACGGCTGGGCCTCCGGCCTCGGCCATTGCACCGGGCCCGCCGTCACCCCGTCTGGCAGCGTCCATATGACCCGCGTCGCATCCCCGGAATCACCGGGGTTGCGCCAGTAGGTATGCCAGCCCGGAGCGATCTCCTGACGGATACCGAGCGAAATGGTCTGCCCCGGTGCTGCCGCAGCCACACTGCCGAGAAGGGTCAGCGTCACATTTTCAGACTGCGCCTTTGGCCCGATCACCGCGCTCGCCTGCCGGGCCGATGCTCCGTCAACGGAAGTCACCGCCAGCACGAGCGCCAGAAAGGCGGCCAGAACAATCTGGAACTGGGAACTCAGGCGGTCCTGCATGATGGCTTCCAGTGGAGGGTCGATGCTTCAGATAGTGGTAGCCATGAACACATGAAAGCTCCGTTGCAGCGCTTTGCGACAGACCGCGTGCCGGATCGGCTGCAATCACGTCCGTGAACCAATTCCTGCGCTGGCCTCTTCGATTCCTGCGGTTGCTGGGCTAAGGCGCGAAGATCGGGCGTCAAGGCCCACTCGTCCAACATGCAGAGAGCGCCATGGCAGGCCATTCGAAATTCAAGAATATCATGCACCGCAAGGGCCGTCAGGATGCCCAGAAGGCCAAGATTTTCACCAAGATCGCCAAGGAAATCACCGTGGCGGCCAAGCTTGGCGTGCCTGATGTCGCGATGAACCCGCGTTTGCGGCTGGCTGTCACCAATGCGCGGGCCCAGTCGATGCCGAAAGACAGGATCGAGCGCGCCATCGCGCAGGCCTCGGCGGCAGGCGGGGAGGACTACAAGTCCGTCCGCTACGAGGGTTTCGGGCCCGGCGGCTTTGGCCTGATCGTCGAGACCCTGACCGACAATCTGAACCGGACGGCAGGCAATCTGCGCAGCTATTTCTCGAAGAATGGCGGCAATCTGGGCACCACCAATTCGGTCACCTCCGGGTTCGATCAGGTCGGTGAAGTGCGCTATCCGCTGGCCGCCGCGAGCGAAGACGACATGCTGGAAGCCGCCATCGAAGCCGGTGCCGATGACTGCATCTCCGATGAGGACGGGCACCTGATCCTGTGCGGTTTTGGCGCCCTGAACGAGGTGTCCGCGGCATTGGGTGAGCGGTTTGGCGATGCAGAATCCGCCAACGTCACCTGGCGGCCGCATGTGAATGTGCCAGTGGACATGGCCACCGCGCCAACCCTGATGAAGCTGCTCGAAATCCTCGAAGATGACGATGACGTGCAAAATGTGTTCGGCAATTACGAAATGCCCGACGATTTTGAAGGCTGATCGACCATGAAACAGGGCCTTTATGTCCTTCTGGCCCTGATTGCAGGCGTCGTCGCTGGAGCCTTGATCCGGGCGGGGGCGCCGCAAGGCGTTGCGGATGCGGCTGGGCTGCTCACAAGCCTCGGCGATGTGTGGCTGGCGGGCCTGCAAATGACCCTGGTGCCGCTGATCGTGGCCGTGCTGGTTTCGTCGATTGCAGGCCTGCAGGACACGCTGACGGCAGGCCGTCAGGCCCGGAGAGCGCTTATCGCCTTTGCCATCCTGATCCTTGCCGCAGGCACCTTCTCGATCCTTGCCACCCAAAGCTTTCTGGCCGTCTGGCCGGTCGCACCGGATGCGGCATCGGCGCTTGTGGCCGCAGCGGGTGCGGGTGATGCGGCGGCGGCGGCCGCACCTTTGGGGCTTGGCGAATGGCTGAAGTCGCTGGTGCCGACCAATGTGGTGAAGGCGGCAGCAGAAGGGGCCATCCTGCCTGTGGTGTTGTTTGCCTGCGTGTTCGGTTTTGCCGCAGGCAGCCTGCCTGCAGAGCGCCGTGCACCCGTGACCGGGTTCTTTACGGCGGTAGCCGACACCATGCTGGTGGTGATCGGCTGGGTCCTGGCGCTGGCGCCCTTGGGTGTGTTCGGCCTTGCCCTGTCACTTGGCCTGAATACCGGCCTGGATGCAGTCGGTGCGCTGGGCCAGTATCTGGCCGTTGTCTGTGCGGTGACCGTCGCGTCGATCCTGATCATCGCGATCGGGGGCACGCTGGTGGCCGGGGCTGGTCCTGCCGCGTTTCTGCGCGGACTGGCGCCAGTTTCTGTGATTGCCGCCTCCACCCAAAGCTCGGTTGCCAGCCTGCCCGCCATGCTGAAGAGCGCCATGGGGCCGCTGGAGATCCCGCCCAAGCTGGCCGAATTTGCCCTGCCACTGGCTGTGGCGATGTTCCGCTACACCAGCCCGGTGGCCAATCTGGCTGTGGCGCTGTTCGTGGCGCATGTGCACGGGGTTGAGCCCTCTTTGGGCCAATTGGTGGCAGCTTTGCTGGTCGCATTCGCGGTTTCAGTCAGCTCGGTGGGCTTGCCCGGCCAGTCCAGCTTCTTCGCCAGCGTCGCTCCAATCTGCCTGGCGCTGGGCGTTCCGGTGACGGTGCTGCCGCTGTTGCTCGCGCTTGAGGTGGTCCCTGACATCTTCAGGACCATTGGCAACGTGACAGCAGACCTTGCTGTGACGGCCGGACTGGACCGGGCAGAAAGGCGCAGCGACACGTGACGCGCTTTTCACTTGACTCCGGGGCCGCGCCAGGCTTCATGTTCACTTATTGTTCTTGTTTTCGGAGTATGCGGCATGAATACGCACGAGGTGGCAGAAGCCTTCACCGCACTTTGCAAGGCCGGTGAGTTCGAAAAGGCCGGGCTGGAGTTTTGGGCGCAGACTGTGCGCTCGGTGGAAGCGATGGACGGGCCGATGGCCAGTATCGAAGGCATCGACGCCGTAATCGCCAAGAGCGAGTGGTGGTATGCCAACAACGAGGTGCATGCGATCGCGACCAAGGGACCGTTCGTGAATGGCAACCAGTTTTCCCTGGTGTTCGACATGGACGTGACTGACAAGGCAAGCGGCAACCGTCATGCCGGTGAAGAAGTCGCGCTCTATACGGTCGAGAACGGCAAGATTGTCGAAGAACGTTTCTTCTACGGGACCTGACGCACTGCAACACACGTTGCGAAGCGATGCGCAGCGACCCATGTTGGCATGGTGACTGACTTGCTTCCGAACCGCCGCTCCATCCTGGCCGCGCTTGCCGCTCTCGGCCTCCCTGCTGAAGGGCTGGCACAGGCTTCCGGTGGCAGAACAACTGCCCGACGCTACAACCTGGTCATGGTCGGCGACAGTCTGACCGCCGGGTATGGACTGCAACGGTCTCAGAGCTATCCGTTCGTGCTGCAAGGCTTGCTGCAGCAGGCCGGCATCGCGGTTCGGATTGTCAATGCCGGGGTCAGCGGCGACACAACCGCTTCTGCATTGGCCCGGTTCGATTTTGCCGTGCCGCGCGGCACCGACGGCGTGTTCATCGCGATCGGAGGCAATGATCTCTTGCAAGGGCTGCCGGTGGCCCAGGCCCGCGCGAACATTGACGCGATGATCAGGGCCGGAAAGGCACGGGGCGCTCGTGTTGCGATTGCCGGCATGCGAGCCCCGGCCAATTGGGGCGCCACCTATCGCCGGGCATTTGATGCCATGTATCCAGACCTTGCGAGGGTCCACCAGATCGCATTGGATCCCTTTCTGCTGGAGGGCGTTGCGCTCAACCCGCGACTGAACCAGTCTGATGGCATCCATCCCAATGCTGCAGGCGCGGCAAGGATCGCGACCAGGCTTGTGCCGTTCATCACCCGCACTTACGGGCTTGCACCGGCTGCCGCAGCACGCAACTGAGGCCGACAGGTCTAGTCTCACGACAGAATGGAACCCATCCCATGGAACGCCGCCCGCTTGGCCGAACCGGCCTGACCGTCCCGATCTGCTGCCTCGGCACCATGACCTATGGCGAACAGAATACCGCGGCCGAGGGCCACGCCCAGATGGACTATGCACTGGAGCGCGGGGTCGATTTCTTTGATACAGCCGAGCTCTATGCGATCCCGCCGAAGCCAGAGACCATGGGCGCCACAGAGAGCATCATCGGCACCTGGCTGAAGGCGCGCGGCAACCGCGACCGGGTGATGATCGCCTCGAAGATTGTCGGGCGCTCACCGATGAACTGGTTTCGCCCGGATGGTGCCGAAACCCGCGTCTCGCCGGACCAGATCGACATGGCCGTCGAGGGCAGCCTGCGCCGCCTGCAGACCGACTACATCGATCTTTACCAGATCCATTGGCCAGACCGCCGTGTTACCTCGTTCGGCGGCTTTGGTTACCGTCACTATGACAGCGACTATGTGGCATATGAAGACACGCTGGCCGCTCTGGCGCGCCATGTGGAAAAGGGCAACATCCGCCACTTGGGCCTGTCGAATGAGACCGCCCATGGCATGATGAAGTTCGTGCACACCGCAGAGGCTGCGGGCCTGCCCCGCATGGTCACCGTGCAAAATGCCTACAGCCTGCTCAATCGCACCTTCGAATACGGCGCAGCCGAAGTCGCCATCGAGGAGAATGTCGGCCTGCTGGCCTATTCGCCACTGGCCCAAGGTTATCTGACCGGCAAGTATCTCAATGGCGCCCGGCCCGCCGGAGCCCGCACGACCCTGTTCAATCGCGGCCAGAGATACGAAACGGCTTCAGCCGAAGCCGCGATCCGCCGCTATCTGGGCCTGGCAGGCGATCTTGGCCTGACAGCGGAGCAACTGGCCCTGAAATTCTGCGCCACCCGCCCGTTCATGACCTCGGTCATCATTGGCGCAACGACCCTGGCGCAATTGAAGACCAATATCGATGCATTTGATGCGCCGTGGTCGCGTGATCATGATCGTGCAGTGGACGCTGCACACGCCATCTGCCCCAACCCCTGTCCATGAGTCGGCAGAGGCCCAGCTTGCCGAGGATCGCCAGCGTGGCACTGCTGGTGCCGGACTATCAGGCCGGGATCGACTTCTATTGTGGTGCACTCGGCTTCGAACTTCTGGAAGATGCCGATCTCGGCGCCGGCAGGCGCTGGGTCCTTGTGGCACCCCGGGGCGATGGATGCGCCCTGCTGCTGGCCAAAGCGGCAACGCCTGAGCAATCCGAAGCGATTGGCAACCAGACCGGGGGCCGGGTCGGCTTCTTCCTGCACACGGACGATTTCGTCCGGGATCATGCCGCCATGCTGGCGGCCGGGGTTCAGTTCCAAGAAACGCCCCGTCAGGAGCGCTACGGTCGCGTGGCTGTCTTTGCAGACCCGTTCGGCAACCGTTGGGACCTGATCGAACCGGCGGCAGGACTGCCATGATCCGCCTGTTTGTCGGCCTGCCGGTCCCCCTTGCGATTGCCACTGCCATCGAGCCGCTCCAACGCGGTGTTCCCGGCGCCAGGTGGCGAAACCGGCACCAGTTTCACATCACACTGGGCTTCATCGGCGAAGTGGATGAAAGGACGGCCGAAAGCCTCGACCTGGAATTGGGACAGATCGCACAACCTGCTTTCGACCTGTCGCTGGCCGGGGCAGGCCTGTTTGGCGGCAATCAGCCTGACAGTCTCTGGTTGGGGGTCGAAGCCCCCGCGGCGCTTGCAGTCCTGCACCAGCGTGTCACCCGGGCTGCACGACGTGTTGCCATCGATCTGCCCGCCCGCAAATACGTCCCTCATGTCACCATCGCCTACCTGCCCCCGCGAGCTGACCCGGTCCATGCAGCCTATTACGTGGCCGATCACGGATTGTTTCGAAGCCCTGCGTGGACGGCTGACAGGTTCTATCTCTATGCGAGCCACATGTCTGACAAAGGCAGCCACTACACAATCGAAGCAGAATACCCGCTTGTCGGATAACCTGTTGAATCTTCCCACGACGCACTCGCACAACGTGCTAAAGTCGTGCTATGGCACAGGCTCCGGTGGTTGCTGTCGTGTGGACGCCGGACCCCAAACCCAGGACACCCCCACTCGTGCCACCCCCCTGGGACAGCCCTTCGCCGACACAAATGTCGGACCGTGACCGCTTCGCAGACCTGATGGAGGCGGTGGCCCGCACGCAAGACCGTGCGGCCTTTGCAGAGCTGTTTTCCTATTATGCGCCGCGGGTGAAATCCTATCTCATGCGGCAGGGTGCCGATGATGGTCAGGCGGAGGAAATCGCCCAGGAAGTCATGGTCACGGTCTGGCGCAAGGCCGGGCTTTATGACCGGCAGCACGCGTCGGTCTCCACCTGGTTGTTCCGGATCGCACGGAACCGGCGGATCGACGCGATCCGTCGCACGCGCAAACCCGAACTCGACCCCAACGACCCGATGCTGCTGCCTTCCCAACCAGCCCATGCCGACACCGGCATGGACAGTGCCGACCGCGAGCGGATGGTGCGGGCTGCCATGGCCGACCTTCCTGACGAGCAGAAGGAGTTGCTGAGGGTCGCCTTCTATGAAGGCCTGACCCACCGTGAGATCGCCGAGCGGATGAAAACACCGCTGGGGACAGTCAAGTCCCGGCTTCGGCTGGCTTTCGCCAAGCTCCGGGGACGGCTGGAACAGACTGACACGCTCTGACCGGGACCGCGAAACAAGTAAGGTCGAATGCAAGGCTTTCCTGCAACATTGCACCGCATCGCACGGAGAGCACAGCCTGTGCCTGCATCAGACAAAGCCTCGCACACCAGTGCGTTGCATATCCTTGACGTAACGCAAGGCTGACACATATCGGCTTGCTTGGGATCGTGTGCAGCGCTGCAGGCCGCTGCCTTGAAGGTTGACGCAGAGATGGGCAGCGGTGGAACCGGCAGCGAGAATTGGGCGAATATTGGCTTGGGCGCGCACGACCCGGCTGTCGTCCTGCTGATCGAAACCCAGGCCGCGCTGCGGGATGACGTCCGGATCGTGCGCGATGCCGTGGGCCTGCTCGGTGGCGATGCTCTGGAGACAGAAGCGCCAGCCATGCTGAACGACAATGCCATGTCGTCCGTGTTTGCCCGGATTGACGCCTTGGAGACCGGTGCCCCGCGCAGCCGCATGGCGGCACGCGCCGCCGGTGCGGCCATCCAGGAATTGCTGGACCTGCCTGATCCTGTCCGGGAATATGCCTTGATGGCCGCGGGCGGGCGCGGCTGGCAGATGGCAGGACCGGGCCTGAAAATCATGGATCTGGACGTTGGTAGCGATGCCACTGTCCAGCTGCTGCGGATCGAACCGGGCCACGGCGCCCCATCGCATGACCATTCAGGGATCGAACACACGCTGGTGCTGACCGGTGCGTTCCGCGACGAGAGCGGGGTCTATGCGGCCGGGGACCTGTCGACACGCAATCGCGGTGAAGTCCACCGGCCAATCGCCGAACCCGGCCCGATCTGCTTTGCCCTGGCAGTCACCGAAGGGCCGATCCAGCTGCGTGGTCCGCTGGGCTTGCTGCAGCGGTTGTTCACGCGCCACTGACGCGCACAACGGGCTCTTGCAGACGGCTTGAGGCCGCACTTCGTCCAGGCACTAACCCGCCCGCCAGTTGTCGGTTACCGATGCCGACACTTCAATTGTCCCGGTAGCGCATGCCCAGGCTGCCGGCCCCCGCATTGAACTGGACACGCAAGGTGGCTTGTTCACTGGTGGACAGGTTCTTGGCCGCCGCGCCTTCGCCTGCTGCAAACCGCTCCCGGACGAATTGCTGTGGCTCCAGGACCGTCAACAGGGTCTGGGTTCCATCAGCAGCAATTCGGTAGATTTCGACATCGGCACGACCGATGTTGCGACCTTGCAGTGAAAATCCATTGGGCTGGCCGCCGCCCAGAAGGAAGGTCTGGCCAATCGGGATCCAAGTGGTGCTTGTCGTATTCGTCCAAGCTGCAACAGGGCTGGACGCGAGCACGCCGATCGTACCTGTGGCAACGGCCAGTATCGCTGCAATCGTGGCGCGCTTTTTCATGATCATAGTCTCCCGCATAGGTCTGTCGTGATACGGACCACATCGCCGCGCGGACCATCTGAAACAGATTACAATGCGTTCACGGCGTCACACCTCAAAGACGACGCCTTGCGCCAGTGGCAGGGCATTGCCGTAGTTGATGTTCTGCGTCTGGCGGCGCATGTAGGCCTTCCAGGCGTCCGACCCGCTTTCGCGCCCACCACCGGTTTCTTTCTCGCCCCCAAATGCGCCACCAATCTCGGCACCGCTGGTGCCCATATTGACGTTGGCAATCCCGCAGTCAGAGCCGGTGGCCGAACAGAAACGCTCTGCTTCACGAAGGTCGGTGGTCAGGATGGCAGATGACAGGCCCTGCGGCACATCGCGCTGCAGGATGATGGCCTCTTCCAGTGTGCTGTATCGCATCACATAAAGGACGGGTGCGAATGTTTCCTCCCGCACAATGTCGGTCTGGGCGGGCATCTCCACAAGCGCCGGGCGCACATAGACCCCGCCTTCACTGGCGATCCGCTCACCGCCAGTGACCGTGCCGCCATCGGAGCGGGCGGTAGCCAGTGCTAACTGCATCACATCGAAGGCCCGTTCGTCGATCAACGGGCCGACCAGCACGCCCGGCTCCAGCGGGTCTCCCACGGGCAGGCTGGCAAATGCCGCCTTCAACCGGGCCACCAAAGCGTCATGGACGCTGTCATGCACAATCAGCCGACGCATGGTGGTGCAGCGCTGGCCAGTGGTGCCTGCAGCGGAAAATGCGATGGCCCGCACAGCCAGGTCAAGGTCCGCCGAGGGGGTCACGATGGCGGCAGCGTTCCCACCCAGTTCCAGCAACGAACGTCCGAAGCGTGCGGCGACACGCACCCCCACATCGCGACCCATCCGCACACTGCCGGTGGCCGAGACCAGCGCCACACGGGGATCATCGGCAAGGGCCATCCCTGTGCCCGCCCCACCGGTCAGCAGAGCGGACAGGCCGGGCGGTGCGGCGTCAAAACCCGCCGCCACAGCGTCGAACAGCTTGTGCACCGCCCAGGCCGTCAGCGGGGTCTTTTCCGAAGGCTTCCACAAGACCGAACAGCCACACACCAACGCCAACGCCGCATTCCAGGCCCAGACTGCGACCGGAAAGTTGAACGCCGAAATGATCCCGACCGGCCCCAGTGGATGCCACATCTCGCGCATGTGGTGATCGGGCCGTTCCGACACGATGGTCAGTCCGTGCAACTGGCGCGACAGGCCCACGGCGAAGTCGCAGATATCGATCATCTCTTGAACCTCGCCGACCCCTTCGCTCAAAGGCTTGCCGCTCTCGATGGAGACAAGCGCCCCCAGGTCATCGCGATGGATCCGCAGGGCAGCGCCAAACAATCGGACCAGCTCGCCACGCACCGGGGCAGGCACCGCACGCCAGTGCTGGAATGCGGTGACACTGGCGCCAATCGCTGCCTCCACTTCGGCGGGCGCGAGGTCTGCTGGACGCGGCAGCGCACTGCCGTCGATCGGCGAAATATGGCCCGACGGGCCGTCTGGCTGGCCCAGGCCAAGGCGGGCAAGGATGGTGGCGGCGGTCTGCCCGACAATCATGGCGGCTCTCCTGTGTCGAAGCCCGCCGCCTACTACCGGCAAGGTCCGCCAACAAGCCCCCGGCGACGGCGTGGCTCTTGTGTGTTGCTGACCATCCTCTATCATCAAGCCATGCCGTCGGACCTGTACGCCAGCCAGTCACACACCCTTGCTTGCATCAAGACTCCTGGGGGCTTTTGATGGATCGTCAGGACCGGTTCTTCATCTGGTATGCCAGCGGCGCAATATCGCTTGTCGCCGGATATGTCCTGATCTTCATGGCAACAGGCAGTGACAGGATCGGCCAGAGCGTTGCCACCGCGCTGGCCAACATCCTGCCGCTGGCTGTCTTGGGTCTGGGGGTCCGCCCTTTCTTGCGCCAACTCCACGGAAGGCCACTGCGAAATGTTCTCGCAGGTGTGGCTCTGCTCGCCATCCTCTGGTCGCTGTGCTGGTACTGTTCGGTTGCCGTCACCATCGGTCTTGCCGCATGGCCTTCCGTGGGCCGGTTCGAACTGGTCTGGCTGTCGGGTCCTGCGCTCCTGTGGCAGGCTTATCAAGGACTGGTGATATTCGCGTTGATCTGCGTTGGCTATCTGGCTGCGGACTTTCAAGACAGGGCAGCGCAGCTTGAAGCGCGGCTTGCTGCCATTGCACCGGCGCAGGACCTGCCGCCCCCTTCAGCGCCGTCCACCGTCATGGTGAAGACGGCAGAAGGGTATCAAGCCCTCGATGCCGCCGACATCCTCTGGCTTGAAGCTGATGGTGACGCCAGTTATGTGATCACCCGCACGAAGCGTTTCAAATCGCGGACGACGCTGACCGCCTGGTCAGAGCAACTTGATCCCAAGTCATTCATCCGGGTGCACCGGGCCCGTCTGGTCAACATTCGCAGGATGATCTCTGCCGAACCGCTGGGCGACGGCCGGTTTGTGGTTCATCTGGAGGCGGGACAGAGCGTCGAGACCAGCAAGGCCGGTGCGCGCAACCTGAAATCCCTGACGGCCTGAGCAAGCCGCCATTCATGGCCCGATACCGCCATTCGCCGGATTTTGCAGCGGGTCGCGCGCCGGGTCAGGCATGTTGCACCCCGTCATACAGGAGACCGGACAGTGCAACGACATGTTCCAAGCCAATTCCGCACCACGCCCCCAAACCGCCAGACACCGGCCTTTCTGGCCTGGATTGCCGTCTTTGCCGGACTGGCTGCCGGCTTTGCTTTTAGCGGTTGTGCCACACAGCAGCCAGCGAGCCGGGAAACGGTGTCCGCCCGTCTTCCAGCACCAGGCTCCACCGTCCGGGTGGTTGCAGCCACTACCCTGATCGAGGGCGCGCCTTTCGATCTCGCGATTGATGGCCTTGCACCTGGCAGCACCGTGAGAGTGCACGGGCGCCGGACCATGCAGAAGTGGCAGCAGGACAGCGCAGGCCGGTGGCAGCAGCGCCCTGTCATCATGCATGCCTGGGCCGACCTGCGGGCCAATACTGCGGGCCGGATCGACCTGAGCACGGCAACCCCATCGGCAGGAACCTGGCGCGAACCCGGTGCCGAGGCCTTGTGGTGGGCGGGTTATCCTGAAGGGGCTGGCGAACTGGCACCGGCGGCTGCGCAGTTTGCAGGGCTGCCGGCACCGGAACCAGGTGTTCTGGATGTGACGGTCACCAACACCGGCGGCATTCTGGCTCGCTCGCTAGTTCGCCTCGCAGCACCGACCGGTGTGACGACCCAGCGGGTCTCGCAACCAGGTTTGGCTGGCGTGTTCGCCGCTCCGCAGAACGCGCGCGGTCTGCCGGTGATCGTTCTGCTGCATGGCAGTGAGGGTGGCAAGCTTGCCAGTGCTTCGGGCGACGCAGCTCGGTTTGCCGCCGAGGGCTATGCCGTTCTGGCCATCACCTATTTTTCATGGCCATGGGAGGCGATCCCCGGCACGCCGAACGCCCATGTCAACATCGCGGTCGAAACGCTGGAGCGCGCGCGGACATGGCTGGCCGGACGGCCCGAAGCTGATGTCAACCGTTTTGGCGTTTTCGGCGTTTCAAAGGGTGCGGAATTTGCCGCGCTGGCTGCTGCGACATACCCGTGGATTGACGCGGTGGTGCCTTGTGTCGGCAGCGATGTGGTCTGGGAGGGTTACGGGGTCGAGCCACGTCCGACTCCTCCGCCCTCATCGTGGTCGTGGAGGGGCGAGCCGGTGCCAGCCATCAGCCTTTACCCGTATGCGGAGGTCGATCCACGCTGGAACACCAATGCCGGACGGTATGACCGCTCGCGTGCGGATGCATCACCGGAAGAGCGTGCTGCCGCACGCATTCCCATCGAGCGGTCTCAGGCCAGCTTCCTGTTCATCGGGGGTGGGCGTGATGAAGTCTGGTCGTCAGGTGTCATGAGTGCCGCGATGCAGGCGACTTTGGACGCCTCCGGTCAGGGACAGCGTGGGCAGACCCTGATCTTTGAGCGGGCCAGCCACCAGATTTGCGGCAGCGGCCTGTTCCCGGCCCGTCTGTATGCCACTCAGGCGAACCACCCATGGTCACCGGATCTGGACGAGACCGGCCGCGCGACGGTCGCAGCCTGGATCGCGACCAAAGCGTTCTTCGCCCGGACGTTGCAGCAAAGTCCATCGGAGTGATTGCGCCCACGGTCCCAACCGCTACCATCATGCCATGCGCCCGCCCCACCACGACATCCTGTTTCAGCCACTGGCCATCGGGCCGAAGGTGGCGAAGAACCGGTTCTATCAGGTGCCGCATTGCAATGGGATGGGCCATCGCGAGCCTGCGATGCTGGCGGCGATGCGCGGCATGAAGGCCGAAGGCGGCTGGGCAGTTGTCTGCACCGAAGAGGTGGAGATCCACCCGAGCAGCGAGGTCTCCCCTGCCATCGAAGGGCGCCTGTGGGACGATGGTGACATCAAGGCTCATGCGCTGGTGACCGATGCGATCCATCAGCATGGCGCTTTGGCCGGGATCGAGTTGGTGTATAACGCGCCCCGTACCAATCTGGTCTCCCGCCTGCCTGCCATGGGGGTGAGCCAGATGCCGGTGGCTGCCGAGTGGTTGGAGCCATCGTCCTGCCGGGCGATGGACCGGACAGACATCGCCAATGTACGCCGCTGGCACCGCAAGGCGGCGCTGCGGGCCAAGGCGGCGGGTTATGATCTGATCTATGTCTATGCCGGGCATGGCCTGACGCTGACCCAGCACTTCCTGTCCCGCGCCTTCAACGACCGGACAGACGCCTATGGCGGCAGCCTTGAAAACCGCGTCCGACTGATCCGCGAGCTGTTGGAAGACACGCACGATGCCGTCGGCGACGTCTGCGCAGTGCCCTTCCGCATGGCAGTGGAGGAAAGCCTGACCGGCGGGCTTGAACGGGCCGAGATCGAAGATGTTGTCGCCATGCTGGCCGACCTGCCCGATCTCTGGGACTTCTGCATGGGCAGCTGGAGCGCCGACAGCAAGACGGCACGGTTTTCCGGTGAGGGTTTTCAGGAGCAATTCGTCACCGGGTTGAAGGCCTTGACCACCAAGCCGGTGGTTGGTGTGGGCCGGTTCACCAGCCCGGACGAAATGGTGCGCCAGATCAGAACCGGCGTGCTGGATTTCGTGGGCGCCGCCCGCCCCTCCATTGCCGATCCATTCCTGCCACAGAAGATCGAACAGGGCCGCAGCGACGACATCCGCGAGTGCATCGGCTGCAACATCTGCGTGTCCGGCGACATGCAATCGGTGCCCCTGCGCTGCACCCAGAACCCGACGATGGGCGAGGAGTGGCGCAGTGGGTGGCATCCTGAAACCATTTCGATCGCGACCCGGCGCGAGCAGGTCCTCATCGTCGGTGGCGGCCCTGCCGGGCTGGAGGCAGCGTTGCAACTGGGGCGGGCCGGCCATGAGGTAGCGTTGGCCGAGGCGCGCGATGTGCTGGGTGGCCGGGTGCTGGGCGAAGCGTCACTGCCGGGCCTTGCCACGTGGCGCCGGGTGGTGGACTGGCGTCTGGGCCAGATCGCCAAGATGCCCAATGTCAGCCTGTATCCGGCCAGCACGATGGACGTGTCTGACGTGATCGGGTTTGGCGCGCCGCATGTGGTGGTGGCGACAGGCGCGCGTTACCGGCGCGATGGCGTGGGGCGCCATCATCGTACCGCAATCCCGGTGGCAGACAGCGCTGTGGTGCTGACACCGGATGACGTGTTTGCAGGGGCCACTGCGACTGGACGGGTGCTGGTCTATGACGATGATCACTATGTCATTGGATCGGGCATCGCAGAGCGGCTCGCACTGGCGGGATGTGATGTGACGCTTGCCACCCCTGCCCCACTGGTCGCGTTCTGGAGCCAGCTGACACTGGAACAGGCGGCCACCGAAGCCCGCCTGGTGGAGCGTGGGGTGCTGATCAAGGCCCGCGTGCGGCTGGATGCGATTGGGGCTGGCACCGCTGACCTGATCGATGATGTGACCGGTCAAAAGACCACCGGTGCATTTGACGCGGTGGTGCTATGCGCAAGCCGTCTTGCCCGGACTGAACTGTTTGACTCGATATCCGCCCTGCCCGACCACGGCCTGTCCGGTGTCGTCACGATTGGCGATGCGCATGCACCGGGCATGATTGTCCATGCGATCCACTCCGGCCACCGCCACGCCCGGATGTTGGGCGCGCCCGCTGATCCAGATGCCGTCCCGTTCCTGCGCAGCCGTCCGGCCTTATAGAATACCCTGCCACATCAGCGACATCTGGTAATAGAGCGGCAGGCCGACGATCAGATTGAACGGGAATGTGATGGCCAGAGAGCTGGTGAGATAGATCGACGGGTTCGCGTCCGGCATTGCGGCACGGACCGCAGCCGGTGCGTCGATGTAGGAGGCAGACGCTGCCACCGCACCCAGCACGAACGCCCCGCCTGGCGACAGGCCGGCCAAGGTGCCCAGCAACGTGCCGAACAGGCCGAACACCAGCGGCACCACCATGCCAAACCCGGTCATGAACACACCAACCCTGGCAAAGCCCTTCAGCTGGCGGGCCGCCGTCATGCCCATTTCCAGCAGGAACAGCACAAGCACACCCCGGAACATGTCGACGAAGAAAGGCTCGATCCGCTCGAAGTTCTTTTCCCCGATGGCCATGCCCATGATCATGCCACCGACCAGCAACACAAGGCCGCGCCCCCGCACGGTTTCCAGCACGATGGCACCCAACCCGCCGGTGACGGCCTGACCTTCAGCCTTTTTCACCCGTGCCAGCGCAAACCGGCCAATGAACAGCGCGACCAGAATGCCCCATTCCATCAGCGCAATCAGCGCGGCGAGGAAGCCTTCTGCCGGAGTGCCCATTTCGTCGGCAAAGGCCATGGCGGCCAGAAATGTCACCGATGATACTGAGCCATACAAGGCCGCGACACCCGTGGCATTGGCCACATCAAACCGCCCCAGATGGCGGGCCGCCAGAAATGCCGACGCAGGCAGCACGATCACCAGCACCGCCGTCACACCCAAAGCGGCGGCAACCTCTGAAAACTGTGTTCCGGCCAGCTCCCGTCCGCCTTGAAGGCCAATCGACATCAGAAGGAAGATCGCCATGATCTTCAGCACTTGATCGGGGATCTCCAGATCGGATTTGATAAGCGCGGCAATCATGCCGAGCGCAAAGGCCAGTGTGATCGGTGAGACAAGATTCTGGATCAGGATGTCA
>JALOSP010000108.1 GCA_025458365.1 Hyphomonadaceae bacterium | reverse complement strand
GGAGGCGCTGGTGCATCCGCTTGTCGCGGCGGATCGGGCCGCTTTTCTGGCTGATGCGCGCGCTGCAGGGGATGAAGTGGTGCTGGTCGATGTGCCGCTGCTGTTCGAAACGGGTGCCGAAAACACTGTCGATGCGGTTGTGGTGGTGACCTGTGACAGCGAAACCCAGGCGAAACGCGTGCTTGCGCGGCCTGGAATGACGCCAGACCGCTTCCAGGCGATTCTTGCCCGCCAGACACCCGATGAACGCAAGAGAGCGCTAGCCGACCATATTATCGATACCGGGCATGGACTTGACCACGCCCGCGAACAGGTGCGCGCTCTTGTCAGACTCTGGAAAGCGCCAGCAAGGACGGGAGGGCACGGGCATGCGTGAAATCGTGTTTGATACCGAGACCACCGGGGTGAATTTCAAGGATGGCGACCGGGTGGTCGAGATCGGGATGGTCGAGCTGTTCGACCTGATCCCCACAGGCAATACGTTCCACACCTATGTGAACCCGATCATCCCGATGCCGGTCGAAGCCCAGCGAATCCACGGGCTGAGCAGCGAGTTCCTGCGCCAGCATCCAACCTTCGCCGATCCGCAAGTGGTTGATGCCATGCTGGAGTTCATCGGCGATGCTCAATTGGTGGCACACAATGCCGAGTTTGACCGTGGCTTTCTGAACGCGGAGCTCAAGCGGCTCGGCAAACCGTTAATCGGCAAGGAGCGCTGCGTCGATACGGTTGTGATCGCCCGCAAGAAACATCCGGGCGCGCCGGCATCGCTGGACGCGCTGTGCAGGCGCTACAGCATCGACACCAGTGAGCGCGGCTTTCATGGCGCTTTGCTCGATGCGCGCTTGCTGTCGGCGGTGTATCTCGAACTGATGGGAGGCGCAGAAAGGCGCCTGGCGCTGTATGACGAAGCGTCCGAGGTCTCGGCGTCGGGCAGTATTCTGGCACCCGGATCGTGGCCGGTCCACCCGCCAAGACCCAGAGCCCTGAGGCCCTTGATCACAGAGCGTGAGCAAGAGGCGCATGCCGCCTTTATCAAAGGGCTTGCGGCTCCAGCGCTCTGGAACCAGCCGTCCCAAGCCTGAACAGCGCGCCACAACCCCGGGCGGGCCACTGCCCCCGGTCTTTCAATCGCCACATCTGGCAGTGTATGACCGGAGGGTCGTTGCTGCGGGAGCGCGACATTGATGAAAAGTTCAGACGAAAGTGGCCAGCAGGGTGGCGCAACACAGACGAAGCATCAGCAAGGCGGGCACTGTCCTTGCGGTCGCAGCTGGCTGCCTTCTGCTCGGACCGCTACCGGCAGCAGCCGAGCCGAGGGCCAGGGTGATCGGTGACATCCCCGAAGCCTTGCGACCGTTGCTGGAAAACGCAGTCGAGCAAGTCCGCGAGCCACCGTCGAGTGCATTCGAGGCGCGGCGTCGGGCAGCGGGCGTGGCCGAGGCGGTCATCGCTGTCCTGCGCTCGGAGGGGTATTACGGCTACACCGTAACTCCCGATGTGGATGACGGTCCACCGTTGCGCGGCATTGTCCGGGTCGAGACCGGGCCGAGGTTCCTGATCCTCCAACCAGAGATCATGATCGAGACGTCAGGCGATACCGGAACCGGCTCGCAGCCATCCGGGCAAGTCGGCCTGCAAGAACAGGCGCGCCGGAGCCTGCAACTGGCCAATGGCGCGCCGGGACGGGCCGAGGATATTCTGGCCGCAGAGGCTTCCGCTCTGGGACTATTGCGCGCCTCGGGATATGCCGATGCCGAAGTGTTGCCACGTCGTGTGTTGGTGGACCATGCCTCTCGAACCGTACAGCCCACTTTCAGCTTCAACCCCGGCCCGCTCACCCGCCTGGGTGGAGTCGAGCTGATCGGTGCCTCGCAGACCTTGCCGCGCTGGTTGCGGCGATTGCCTGAATGGACACCCGGTGAAGTGTTCACGCCAGCCCGTCTGGCTGCATTGGAACGCCGCATTCTGGAGACAGGCGCTTACAATGGTGCGGCTGTCAGTCTGGCCCCGACCGATCCGGACCAGCCGGCCGGAACGCCACGGCGGGTTCTCGTCCAGTTGACCGACAAGCCGGAAGCGCTGGTCGAGACCGAGCTGAGTTATTCCACAAGCGAAGGGATCGGTGGGGATGTCAGCTACTCCCGGTTCAACCTGTTCGGGCGGGGCGACACAGCTTCGATCGGCCTTCGCTATGCACAGATCGAGCAGAGGATCGAAGCAGAGTTGCGACTGCCGCACTGGCAGCGACCACGTCAGACCGCTCTGTTCGGACTTGAAGCGTTTCGCGATGATACCGAGGCGTTTCGCGAAACCGGCATCGGTGTGCGGTTGGACGTGACGCGCCAGTTCTCGGACTGGTCCTTTGTCTCGCTAGGCGGCACCGCCAATATCAATAGGGGGCGCGAGCCGAGCTTCTCGAACCCTGCCCAGGGGATCGAACGGAATTACACCGCACTTGCCGTGCGCGCTGCCTTTGCGCTCGACCGGACCGACAACAGGCTGAACCCATTGGAGGGCTATAGACTGGATGGTGTGTTCGAACCGATCAGCCTGACTGGCGATGCCAATCTGGTCTTCGCGCGGCTGCAGACCCAGATCACCGGCTATGTGACACCTGCAGAGCGGTTGACATTGGCCGCGCGGGGCAATGTGGCCTCGTTGCTTGGTGGATCGATCCCGGAAATCCCGTCGGCAAGGCGCCTCTACGCCGGTGGGGGTGGCAGTGTGCGCGGATATGAGTATCAGGGGATCGGGCCGCGTTACAACGATGCCGATCGAACCCCGGTGGGCGGCCTGTCGCTAGTCGAAGTCTCAGGCGAGGTTCGTTACCGCTTTGAAAACAGCCGGTTCGGAATGGTGACGTTCGTTGATGCCGGAACGCTTTCCGACAATCAGGTACCCGACCTGACAGATATCCGTTATAGCGCGGGGCTTGGTGTCCGCTATTTCCTCGATTTCGCTCCGATCCGGTTCGATGTCGCGGTCCCGCTGGACAGTCGGCGCGGCAGTGACGATGTGCAGATCTACATTGGGGTGGGTCAGGGATTTTGAGCGCACCAGAGCAGACAGACAGCAAGCCGGTCTCCGGTCTGCCAGCATCAGAGGATGACGCAGCACCCGCAGCGGCACGCCGGGGCCAGTCTTTCGCGCCAACAGGCAGAAAGCGGGTCAGGGGTTACGGCCTTCAGCATGCCATCGGATCGGCGACGGCAGCAGTGATGCTGGTGATTGTCGTGCTCCTGGGTGCCGGGCTTGTCATCCGGCTGGGCGCATTGACCCCGTTTGGACTGTCGGTGGTGGAGCGGGTCTTGACCGGCCTGAAGGTGAACCGGGCTGGCTATCTGGTGGTTCAGGGCCTCAGTGGCGATCCTTTTGGCAAATTCAGTGCCCGCTGGGTGGGTATCCGTGACAGCAAGGGCGTGTGGATCGAGGCACGCAATTTGCGCGGCGAATGGTCTCCCGGTCATCTTGCCATGCGGATTGTCCGGTTTGAGTCGGCCACATCGGATGGTGTCCTGATGCTGCGGCGGCCGGAATTGTTGCCAGAGCCCCGCATACGCCGGGATTCTCCGGTCACGGTTCAGGTTGAGAATATACGGTCGCTGGTCGTGACCCGACCGGCTGTTTCGGTTGTCGAAGGTGTGTTCGACGTGACAGGAACGTTCGATCTGGTTCCCGGGCGCGGGGTCCGCACGCGGGCCGACGTCCGAAGCCGTGGACCGAACCGGGATTTTGTCACGGCCCAGGTGCGGGCCCGGCGCGGCGAGCCGGTTCTGGTCGATGTGCGGGCCCGCGGCGCACAGGGCGGCGCGCTGGCCGGGCTGGTGGGGCTTGATCCGGCAAGCCCGTTTGCCTTCGACCTTGTGATCAGTGACATCCGGCAGGTCAGCACCATCAATTTGTTTGCGACCAGTGGGTCAGAACAGATCGCTGACCTGTCAGGCACCCTTTCGCCCGAAGGCGGTGTGGTTTCCGGCACCGTCAAGCTGGATGCATCGCGCCTGACCCGATCACTCGCCCAGAGGGTCGGTCCGCGTGTTGTGGTCGATGCCAGGCTCAGCCGGGCGCAACAGGGCGGCAGCCAGCAACTCACCGCGACTCTCGATGGTGAACGGGCGAGACTGGAACTGGCAGGTCCGATCCGGCGCGAAGGTGGCTGGGTCGCCGAACGGGTCCGGGCCAATCTGGAAGTCGCCGATCTGGGTGCGCTGACCACGGCGGCGACGCTGTCCGGCGCGTCCCTGTCGCTCGACGGGCAGGCGTCGGGCGGGCTGGAGAACCTCGATTTTGACGGCGCACTCGAAGTGTCAGGTCTGGCGCTCGCAGACTACCGGCTCGAAAGCCTCACCGGGCCGGTAGGCGTCACCTTGCTTGACGGTTCAGGCGTCCAGATCACGATGGACCTGACCGGGCGCGGCGGTGGCACCGGCTTCGTCAGTCAGTGGCTGGGCGGTGCTCCGACGCTCTCGGCAAGGTTGCGGCAGTTCGGCAATGGCGGGTGGGCTCTCGAGGCGGGTGAGCTTGCTGGTGTGGGGCTCACGGCCTCCGGTCGTGGAGGGGTGGACTTGCTGGGTCGGATCCGATCGACCGGAACAGCGGTTGCCGATGCGCGCCAGACTGGCATGCCGGGGGCGACGGGCAAACTGCCGTTTGACTGGTCGGTCACGAGCATTGGACCGGGATTGTTTTCGGTCGAGGGACGGGGCGTTGGCGTCGGTTTCGCCACATCGAACCCGTGGCTGGATGCCATTCTGGGCGGTCGACCGGCTTTCGATGTGGCATTGGAATTGGGCGGGCCGGGCATCCGGTTCGGGCGCCTGAAGCTTGATCTGGCCAAGCTCGATGTCGATGCCAGTGGCCGGGTCGGGCCTGATGGCCGCCCGGCACTGGCCGGCCGGTTTGATGGAGAGCTGGCCGCTATCGGCCTTGACCGGCTGGGTGGAACCCTGGCGGGCCGGTTCACTGCCGCACCTGCGAGGGCTGGCGGCGTGCAGATCGGGTTTGAAGGGCGATCACGCAGTTTTTTCGCCGGCTTGGGTCCCTTGGACCCGCTCCTCGGCGGCGATCCCCAGATCAGCGGGACCGTGATCAGCCGGGGACCAGAGGTCCTGTTGAGTGATCTGCTGATCAAGGGCCGCCAGCTTGAAGCCAGGACCAGCGGGCGGATACGACTGAACAATGATGTCGCCTTGGCACTGGACTGGAAGGCGACAGGCCCGGTCCAGATCGGACCTCTGGAGGTTGGTGGTGCGCCGGCCGGTACTGGCTCGGTCACCGGACCTATCAGCCGCCCGGTTCTGACAGTCGATGCCCAGATCGGCAGCCTCGCGCTGCCGCAAATGGTCTTGCAACCTGCAAGGTTCGGGCTCGTTCTGCCGCTTGCTGACGATGGTATCGGGACGGCGACACTGTCCGGTGGAACAGACTATGGCCCGGTCAGCGCGAGCGCGAAGGTCCGCCCCGGCCCCGACACCTTGAGCCTCGATGAATTGACAGTGACGGGTGCCGGAATATCGCTGGCAGGGCAGGCGGCAATCCGGGCAGCAGGCGGACTTGCGGGAAATTTCGACGTCATCGCCACTTCAGGGCTTTTCATCACCAGTGGCCGTATGACCGGCAGACTGGGGGTCGAGGCTGCAAGCGGCCCGGCGCGGGTCTCGGTCACATTGGCCGGT
>JALOSP010000107.1 GCA_025458365.1 Hyphomonadaceae bacterium | reverse complement strand
CGCGTGGCATGACGCAACGGGCGTGGACTTTGCGGCATACAACGGCGCAGCCATCGCGCGCGATCTGGCCGATCTGCGTCAGGTTCTGGGTTATGATGCCTGGAATCTGGTCGGCGTATCGTATGGCTCGCGCACCGCGCTGGTGACAGCGCGTGATGCCCCGGCGGGCTTGCGGGCCATGGTGCTGGATGGTGTCACCCCGCCGGGCCTGAAACTGGTGGAGACCGACCCGGTGCATATGGCGGCCATGCTGCGCGCCGTGCTGAACGCCTGTGCGGCCAACCAGCCCTGTAACGCAGCCTGGCCGGACTTGACACAGCGGTTCGAGGCCGCCCTGTCCGAGTGGACCACCCCCAAGGCCCTTGCCCGCCGGGGGGCGCGTGACCGGATGGAAGAGCTGTCGTTTTTTCTGGGCGTGACCCTCTATGACCCGGTGGGCGTTGCCAATCTGCCAGCGGACCTGGCCGCCATCCTCGATGGCGACCGCAGTCAGATCGAAGCGACCAACGAGCGGTTTGATGGCGCAGCGGCTGGCAGCATCATGGGCCATTATTGCAGCGAGATCATGCCGTTTGAAACCTACGACGGCATGCAAGGCCGGGCCGCCGCCGACCCGATTGCCAAGGCACTGGCTGCCGTGACCGACCGCGAAGACTTTGAAGGCTGCGATCAATGGCCGACAGGGCCAGTCCGCCAGATCGAGGCGCGCCCTGTGACCTCGACCGTGCCTGCGCTGTTGATGTCTGCAGCGCTTGATCCGGGCACCCCGCCATCGAATGCGGTTTTCGCCGCGCGCACCCTGTCGCGCGCACAGCTCGTGGTCTCGCCAACCGGCACCCATGGCATCAGCTTTTCAACCGCCTGTGGCCGGTCGATCATGCATGCGTTCCTGGCCGCACCAGGCGTGCCGGTTGACACGAGGTGTCTGGGAGACGAACAGACTGGTGTTCAGTTTGTGCTCCCCGACCAATAAAAGAAGCGACCTCGCCCCATGACCCAGCCCGGCTCGGCCTATTTCATTCCTGAAGGCGAAAGTGCCGTGATCCGCACCACCCTGGCGGTGCTTGTGGAAAACGAGCCGGGGGTTCTGGCGCGTGTGGTCGGCCTGTTCTCGGCGCGCGGTTACAATATCGAGAGCCTGACCGTCGCCGAGACCGACCATGAAGGCCACACCTCACGGATCACCATCGTCACATCGGGCACGCCCGAGGTGCTCGAACAGATTCGCGCCCAATTGGGCCGGATCGTGCCGGTCAAGCGCGTGGTGGATTTCCATGGCGATGGCGATGCGGTGAGCCGCGAACTGGCGCTGATCAAGGTGCGTGGCAGTGGCGATGCGCGCGTGGAGGCGATGCGGCTGGCCGATGCGTTCAAATGCCGGATCCTGGACGCCGGGCTCGATCACTTCACCTTCGAACTCACCGGCAATTCGAAGAAGCTGGACGACTTCATCGCGCTGATGCGGCCGCTTGGCCTGATCGAAGTGTCACGCACCGGTGTGGCCACCATCCGGCGTGGCCCGGGCACGATCTGAGTGGCTGATTTCTGATCGCTCCAACTGCAAAATCCCGTCAGCATTCATTACCGCAAAAGTGTTGAAGGGCGCGTGCGCAAACCCTTTGCGCATCGCGTTTTGCCGGTTAACGTCATGGTGCGCGTTAACCACTCGTTAACGAAAAACTTGGCCGCCGTCGCAGAATCCCGCTTGACCGAACCCCATAGGCTCAACCACTATATCTTGTAGGGGCGGGCGGAGCTGGCACCACAGAATGTTGTCCACAGGTTCGTGGACCGGTTCATGGAAATGCCATCTTTCGCCTGGTTCGGGAATCGTGCGTCATGCTCGCACAGCAGAAACGGCCGTCGAGACGACAGCTTGGGGGATTGAAATGGCACCGCGAGATTCAGCAGAACTGGCAGATATGGACGCGACCCTCAGCATTCCGGCAGCTGCCCGGCGCCCGGCCCATCGCGGCAAGCCCAAGCCCGTCAATCTGCGCGTGGTCCAGTCGGTCAAGACCGATCCGTCGCGCGACGTGCTCTTGACCGATTTCGGCAAGACCACGCTGGAAGACCGTTACCTCCTGCCGGGCGAAAGCTATCAGGACATGTTTGCCCGGGTCGCCACCGCCTACGCCGACGATATCGACCATGCCCAGCGGATCTACGACTATGTCTCCAAGCTGTGGTTCATGCCCGCCACCCCGGTCCTGTCCAACGGCGGGGCAGAGCGCGGCCTGCCGATCTCCTGCTTCCTGAATGCGGTGGACGACAGCCTTGATGGCATCGTCGGCACCTGGAACGAGAATGTGTGGCTGGCATCCAATGGCGGCGGCATCGGCACATACTGGGGCGGTGTACGCTCCATCGGCGAAAAGATCGGCCAGAACGGCCACACCAGCGGGATCATCCCCTTCATCCGGGTGATGGATTCGCTCACGCTGGCGATCAGCCAGGGGTCGCTCCGCCGGGGTTCGGCGGCGGTCTATCTCGACTGCCACCACCCGGAGATCGAGGAATTCCTGGAAATCCGCAAACCCGCCGGGGATTTCAACCGCAAGAGCCTGAACCTGCACCATGGCGTGAACATCACCGATGCCTTCATGGAAGCGGTGAAGGTGGACGGTGATTTCGAGCTTCTCAGCCCGAAGGATGGCAAGCCGGTGCGCACCGTCAAGGCACGCAAGATCTGGCAGAAGATCTTGGAGCTGCGCCTGCAAACCGGCGAACCTTACATGTTGTTCGTCGATACGGTGAACAATGCCATGCCTGCGCATCAACGCAAATTGGGCATGAAGGTGCGCCAGTCAAACCTGTGCAGCGAGATCATGCTGCACACCGGTCGCGACCACTTGGGCGAGGACCGGACAGCGGTATGCTGCCTGTCCTCGCTCAATGCGGAGACCTTCGACGAGTGGAAGGATCACCCGACCTTCATCGAGGACATCTTCCGCTTCCTCGACAATGTGCTGGAGGACTTCATTCAGCGCGCACCCGACGAGATGCGCAAGGCCACCTATTCGGCTTTCCGTGAGCGCTCGGTTGGGCTCGGCCTCATGGGCTTCCACTCCTTCCTGCAGGCCAAGGGCGTGCCGTTTGAAAGCGCCATGGCCAAAAGCTGGAACATGCGGATGTTCAAGCACATCCGCACCCAGTCCGATCAGGCCTCGGTCAAGCTTGCCCATGAGCGTGGCCCTTGCCCCGATGCTGCCGATTGCGGTGTGATGGCCCGCTTCACCCACAAGCTGGCGATTGCACCGACCGCCTCGATCAGCATCATCTGCGGCGGCACCAGTGCCGGTATCGAGCCGATCCCTGCCAATATCTACACCCACAAGACCCTGTCGGGCTCCTTCTCGGTGAAAAACCCGCATCTGGAAAAGGTGCTGACTGCCAAGGGCATGAACACTGAAAAGGTCTGGTCCTCGATCCTTGAACATGAAGGCTCGGTGCAGCATCTGGAGGGCCTGACCGACGTGGAAAAAGGCGTGTTCAAGACCGCCTTCGAACTCGACCAGCGCTGGGTCATCGAACTGGCCGCCGACCGCACGCCCTATATCTGCCAGGGCCAGAGCCTCAACGTCTTCATCCCCGGCGACGTGGACAAGTGGGACCTGCACATGCTGCACTGGCGCGCCTGGGAAACCGGGGTGAAGAGCCTCTACTACTGCCGGTCGAAGTCCGTCCAACGCGCCCAGATGGCCGGGACCGCCGACAAGGTGAAGGAAGACATGAGCGGCATGACGGTCGAAAAGACCGACTATGACGAGTGCCTGGCCTGTCAGTGAGGGGGTGAACTCGCCACTTTCCTCCCCCGCCCAGTGGGGGAGGTGCCCGAAGGGCGGGAGCGGTGTTGGCTGAAGCCGTCGCATTGTCCAATGAGATCACGACTGGACCGCGCGCTTGCAGCGCGCATCAAAGAGCGCCTGGTGCGCTTGTTGCCCGTGCTCCTTTCAGGGCTGCTGGGGCCAGCCGCGCTCCTGCGCGAAAATCACGCCAAAGGCACACAGACCCGTATGGGGCGCCCGCCCTTGGGAAACGCCGCCAAGAAACAGGTGACCTTGCGGCTGGATCCTGAAGTCGTCGATGCCTTCAAGGCCGGTGGACCCGGCTGGCAGACCAGGATGAATGAGGTGCTGGCGAAGGCTGTGGGTGGGTAGGGGCAATTGGAGCATGCAGGGCGGAATGGTGTCGAACAGCAGCGACGCCGTTTTCTCTCCCCTTCCCCTTGATGGGGAAGGGGGCGGGGGATGAAGTGATGCTTCCATTGATCCCGCAATTTGAAACCAAACGCGCTTTTCCCAGTCACACCCCCACCCCAACCCCTCCCCACAGGGGGGAGGGGCTATCACTGCCTGGCCCTGATTGGGGCACCCACGGCACCGGTCCGGGTCAATATCTCCGTCGATGGCGCACTGCTGGCCGCAATCAATCTGGCCGCAAAAAACCGCAAGGTGACACGCAGTGCGTTCCTCGCACAAGCAGCCCGTAACGAGATCGAGGGACGGCGGTAGGGTGCAACTTGATGCACCATCCGGACTGCGATGGATGGGCGTCCGGACCGGGGTCGCTCCGCTTGACTGTCTGAATTAATGTAACTACATATGTCGTTATGGAGATCGAGTTTGATCCGGCCAAGCGTGACGCAACGCTGCGCCATCGCGCCTTGGATTTTCTCGATGCGCCTCGAGTCTTTGCCGGTCGGACCTACACACTGGTCGATGACCGGCAAGACTATGGTGAGGAACGGTTGATCACCTACGGCTATCTTGAAAGACGAGCCGTGGTGATTGTGCATGTAGATCGTGGCGGCGTGGTGCGCGTGATTTCCATGCGACACGCTTACAAGAAGGAGATGGCTCATGTCTGATTGGACTGACCCGGATGATGCCCCGGAATTGACCGGAGACTTCTTTGCCCGCGCCGAAATCCGTGAGGGCGGCAAGGTCGTCCGTGCAGCCAAGGGCACATTGACCCGCATGGGGCGCCCGCCTTTGGGAAACGCAGCCAAGAAGCAGGTGACCTTGCGGCTAGATGCTGACGTGGTCGATGCCTTCAAGGCCGGTGGACCCGGCTGGCAGACACGGATGAATGACGTGCTGGCGAAGGCTGTGGGTGGGTAACCCAAAGGTCCGCGGTCCTGTGATCACACCAACTGCCGCCCCTCATCATCAATCGCGGTCCCCAGATCGCGTCCGTCATCGCCCAGCAGCATTTCGTGATGGCCGGCCCCTGAGGGGATCATCGGGAAGCAGTTTTCGTCCTTGGTGACGCGGCAGTCGAACAGCACCGGGCCGGGATGGTCGATCATCTCCTGGATCGCAGCATCAAGCTTTGCCGGATCATCGCAGCGGATCCCCTTGGCGCCGAAGGCTTCGGCCATTTTCACGAAGTCTGGCAGCGCCTCGGAGTAAGAGTGGCTGTAGCGCTCGCCATGCAGCAATTGCTGCCACTGGCGCACCATGCCCATCCATTCGTTGTTCAGGATGAACACCTTCACCGGCAGATTGTGCTGCACCGCGCAGCTCATTTCCTGCATGCACATCTGGATCGAGGCTTCCCCGGCAATGTCGATCACCAGCGCATCGCGGTGCGCCTGTTGCACGCCAATCGCCGCAGGCAGGCCATAGCCCATGGTGCCGAGCCCGCCCGGTCTTTGGTCAGCGCGTGCAACCGCTCGATGGCGTATTGCGGTTTGATCACGTCGCCGGTCTGGCGATAGGCAAAACCCTTGCGCGCCCGCCACTGGTCAATCTGGCTCCACCAAGCGTCGAGCTTGGCCTTCCTGCCCACGCTGGACTGCCAGCGGGCCAGCATGGCAGCCATCGCCTTGCCGACATCGGCCACGATGCCGATATCGACCCGCACGTTCTTGTTGATGCTGGACGGGTCGATGTCGATGTGGATCTTCTTCGAATTGGGAGAGAAGGCATCGAGCCTGCCTGTCACCCGGTCATCGAAGCGCGCGCCGAGGCACACCATCACGTCGCAATCGTGCATTGTCATATTGGCCTCATAGGCGCCATGCATGCCCAACATGCCCAGCCACTGGCTGCCCGAAGCCGGATAGGCGCCCAGGCCCATCAAGGTGGAGGTCACCGGAAAGCCAGTCGCCGCCGCCAGCTGGCGCAACAGGGCGCTAGCCTCCGGCCCCGCATTGATCACACCGCCGCCGGTGTAGAGAATCGGCTTCTTGGCCGTGCGCATCAGGGCCACAGCCGCGTCAATGGCGGCAAGGTCCGGAGCAGTGGCGGGCCGGTAGCGGCTGGTCGGCTCCACCGGTTTGCCGCGATAGATGGTCTGCTTGAACTGCACGTCCTTGGGGATGTCGATCAGCACCGGGCCGGGCCGCCCGGAGGTCGCCACATGAAACGCCTCATGCACGATCCGTTCGAGATCGTTCACATCCTTCACCAGATAATTGTGCTTCACGGCAGAGCGCGTGATCCCGGTCGTGTCGCATTCCTGAAACGCGTCCGAGCCGATCAGATGGGTCGGCACCTGGCCGGTGATGCACACCATGGGGATGGAATCCATCAAGGCATCGACCAGCGGCGTCACGGTATTGGTCGCGCCGGGGCCAGACGTTACCAGACACACGCCGCACTGGCCGGTCGAGCGGGCATAGCCTTCGGCCATGTGGCCTGCACCCTGTTCGTGGCGCACCAGCACATGCTCGATCTGGTCCTGCTGGAAAATCGCATCATAGATCGGCAGCACCGCCCCGCCAGGATAGCCGAAAATCGAGGTCACGCCCTGATCGCGCAGCGCCCGCACCAGCACTTCAGCACCACTGACCAGGTCGCCGGGCGTGCCTGCGGTGGCAATTGTCTCGATCTCTTCGGGGCGGGTGGTGGTGTCATACATCGATGGTGATCCGGCTACAGGTAGGATGTTGGATGTTCAGGCAAGAAAAAAGGCGCCTTCAAGCGCCTCGGACTGGTTTCGCCACACGGAAATCTGCGCGCTCAGATCAAGCGGGCAGCCCCATGTGGCGGTCGTACAAGCAGACGTGTGCGGCGATCAGACATGAGATTGGAATAAACTTTCGTCACTGTCGGGTCAAGGCCGGGTTTGGGGTTATTCATTGCGCCAGAACCGCGTGATTAAGTATTTCCAACCCGAAAAGAAGCGCGCAGCACCGGCTGCGCGCTCCTTATCCGCCCCCGACGCCTACCCGCCAATCCGTGCCATCCGGATCAGATTGGTGCTGCCCGGTGTGCCGAATGGCACGCCTGCCACCACGACCAGCCGGTCGCCCTTCTTGCCCAGCTTCAGGTTGGAGGCCGCCGCCGAGGCATGGGCCACCATATCCTCGATGCCGGTCGGGTCGGGCGCGATCCGGCTCATGATGCCCCAGACCAGCGCCAGACGCCGCGCAACCGCCGGGTCTGGCGTCAGCGCGACAAGCTGTTGCATCGGGCGTTCACGGGCGAGCCGCATCGGGGTGGAGCCCGTGGCAGTGTAGGCAATCAGCGCACAGGCGCGCGAGGCGTCTGCCGCCACGGTTGCGGCCAGCGCGATCGGGTCGGCGTCGCGGTCTTCCTTGCCCTGACCTTCGACCGTCACCAGTTCGGGCCAGCGCGGATCGCTTTCCACGCGCCGGATGATCCTGTCCATCATGGCCACTGACTCTGCCGGAAAGCTGCCCGCTGCCGTCTCGCCCGACAGCATCAGCGCATCGGCGCCTTCATAGGCAGCGTGCGCCACGTCAGAGGCTTCGGCCCGGGTCGGCGTGGCATTGACCATCATCGAGTCCAGCATCTGGGTTGCCACGATCACCGGGATGCCGCGCGCACGGGCGGCACGCACGATGGACTTCTGGGCGATCGGCACCTCTTCGGGTGCCAGTTCCACCCCCAGATCGCCACGGGCGACCATGACGGCGTCACACAGGTCAAGGATCTCATCAAGCTGGTCCAGCGCCTGGGGCTTTTCGATCTTGGCCAGAACCCGTGCCCGGCCAGCCACCAGCTTGCGCAATTCGGCCATGTCCGCGGCGCGCTGGACAAAGGACAGGGCGACAAAGTCCACGCCCAGATCGAGGGCAGCCACCAGATCCTTGCGGTCCTTTGGCGTCAGCGGCGACAGCGCAAGCTGCGTGCCCGGCAGGTTCACGCCCTTGCGGTCAGACACCATACCAGACTGCACGATCCGGCACGTGGCCACGTATTCGCCGACAGTTTCGACTTTCAGCCGGACCTTGCCGTCGTCAATCAGGATATCGTCGCCAGGCTTCAGGGCTTCGAACACGATCTTGTGCGGCAGTGGCAGCCGGGTCCAGTCGCCCGGCGTCTTGTGCATGTCGAGCACGATCCGCTCACCCTTTTTCAGGAGGACGCCGCCTTCCTTCACCTGACCGATGCGGAACTTCGGACCCTGAAGATCGGCCAGCACGGCCAGCGGACGGCGCAGGCGGTGGGCCACCTTGCGCACCATCTCCATGGTTTCCTTGTGGTCGGCGTGGGTGCCGTGGGAGAAATTGAACCGGAAAACATCGGCACCCGCCCGCGCCAGTTCGGTAATCATGTCCAGCGACCGGCTTGCCGGCCCAAGCGTTGCAACAATTTTTGCCCGACGTGCCGTCACGATCATCCCCTACCCATCGGCCCGCACTGTTGCGGCCTGCCACGCGGCACCATGCCGCGTTTGGATGACAGCGGCTAGGGGGAGGGTGCAAATCCCTCTGTTGCAAAACTACATGGGGTCGGCGGGTCGGGGTTTGAGCGGCAGGCGCTCGACTGGCTCATCATCCGGCAAGGCTGCCAGCCGGTCCAGTCTGCGCCCGATGACCGCGAGGATCGCCTCGCGTCTGGCGCGGTAAGCTGCCAGCCTGGCCGCAGGGTCGGCTTCGGCCTGCCGTTGGCGGGCGCCTGCCACATCCTGTTCCATCGCCGTGGCTTGCCGGGCAACTTTCAGCCAACGCTCGGCGCTGGCCGGATCGCCGGCGGCAATAGCCTCGTCCGCGCCGGACAGGGCGGCATTCATCAGGTGTGATGGGTCTCGGCGTGCGGGGGTGTCGGGCGCGTCTGTCATCAGGCCAGTCTGGGCGTGACCGGTGGCGGTGGGACAAGGTACGGCTTGTGCGCACTCTGTTCGCTGATCACTGGTCACTGGGCTTGACGCCCGCCAGCCCAGACCGCAGCAAGCAGGCAGACGAGAAAGACCATGCCCAAGCACGCCTATCAAGCTCTGGTCAGCGGCTATCACCGCTTCCGCACCGCACGCTATCCCCAGCAAGCCGCCCTGTATGAGGCCCTGGGCGACAGTCAGTCGCCGCGGATCATGGTGATTTCCTGCGCTGACAGCCGCTGCGACCCCGGCGACATTTTCGAAGCTGCGCCGGGCACGCTGTTTACGGTGCGCAATGTGGCCAATCTGGTGCCGCCCTACATCGAGGCGGACGGACAGCCAGGCGTGCATGGTGTCTCGGCGGCAGTCGAGTTTGCCGTGAAGTCGCTGAAGGTGGCGATGATCGTGGTCATGGGCCATGCCGGGTGCGGCGGGATCAAGGCCAGCATCGAGGCGCGCGACGGCGATCCGGTCGGCGGCGAATTCCTGGGGCCGTGGGTCGAGCTTCTGACCCCGGCGCGCGAGCGGGCCGTGAACCGCTGCACCCACGGCCATGGCGTCGGCCACGATGACCCGATGCAGCGGGTGATGGAAGAAGAAGTGGTGGCTGAAAGCCTGAAGAACCTGTCAGGGTTTCCATTCGTGGCCGATGCCCTCGCCGCAGGGACGCTGGAGCTTCACGGGGCATGGTTTTCCATCGGCTCGGGCGAGTTGCACTGGCGCGACCCGGCAAGCGGGGTGTTTGCCGCAGTCTGAAGCTACCAGGTGGCAGCGATCCCGAACGCTGCGGCTGCGACCATCAGACCTGCG
>JALOSP010000106.1 GCA_025458365.1 Hyphomonadaceae bacterium | reverse complement strand
GTGGGTGGCAAAGCGCGGATCATCGGCCAGTTCAGGCTGACCCATGATGCCAGCCAGCCTGCGCCAGACCGTATCCTGATTGGCCGCGATCACCAGCATCCCGTCGCTGGCCGGATAGATGTTGGACGGTGCGATCTTTGGCAGAAACGATCCTGTCCGCTCGCGAATGTGGCCTGCAAACTGATAGTCCGGGATCAGGCTTTCCATCATGGCAAGACAGGCCTCATAGATTGCCGAATCGACCACCTGCCCCTGCCCCGTCGCCCGTCGGTGTTCGAGCGCGGCAAGGGCGCCCAAAGCCGCATAGGTGCCCGCCAGAGTATCACCGATGGAAATCCCGGCGCGCGAGGGCATCCGGTCCGGTTCTCCCATCACATAGCGCAACCCGCCCATCGCCTCGCCGACACTGGCATACCCGGCCTTTGGCGCGGATGGACCGGTTTGTCCGTAGCCGGAGACCCGGATCATGATCAGCCCCGGGTTGATGGCCGACAGGACATCCCAGCCACAGCCCCACTTCTCCATCGTGCCCGGCCTGAAGTTTTCCAACACGAAATCTGCCGTTTTCACCAGGTCCTTCAGGATCTGCTGGCCCTCGGAGGTACGCATATCCACGGTGATGCAGGACTTGTTGCGGGCTACGATCGAAAACCACAGACTGTGGCCATCCGGCCGCACCGGACCCCAGGCCCGCAGCGGATCGCCTTGACCGGGAGGCTCGATCTTGATGACTTCCGCACCAAGATCGCCCAGCAGCTGGCCGCAGAATGGCCCGGCAAGCAGCACGCCAAGCTCGATCACCCGCAGGCCCTTCAGAGGACCGGTCGCTTCGGGTCGGGCCGTCACACTCACGACAGGGCTCCGCTTGTGTCGCTGGCGACCGGCGATGGCGGGAAATTGCCCGCGCGACTGACCATCGCTGGCAGCGGCCGCCCCATTGTGCCGGTGAGCCACTGCCCGGCCTCGATCAGACGGTCGAGGTCAAGCCCGGTGGCGACGCCCGACCGCGCCAGCAGATAGCCCAGGTCCTCGGTCGGGATATTGCCGGTTGCCCTGGGGGCAAATGGACAGCCGCCGAGCCCCCCCAGACTGGAATCCAGTGTGGCCACACCCGCCTCGCAGGCCGCCCAGGCATTGGCCAGCCCGGTGTTGCGGGTGTTGTGAAAGTGGGCCCGCACAGGAATGCTGCCGACTGCTGCACGAACCCGTGCAATCAAGTCCTTCACCTGACTTGGCACGGCCACCCCGATCGTGTCGGCAAGCGCGATCTCGCGCGGGTCCGATGCGGCCAGCACCTCGGCCATTTCCACCACCCGGTCAGGATCAACCTCGCCTTCGAACGGACAGCCGAAGGCAGCCGAGATTGTCACTTGCGCGGACTTTCCCGCGCTGCGCGCCATGGCCACGATTTGGGCAGCTTCGGCGACACTGTCCTGACTGGTCTGGCCCTGATTGCGGATCCCGAACGTATCGGACGCCACGGCTACCGCTCCGAGTTCATGACATCGAGTCGCCAGCGCCCGTTCCGCCCCGCGCTGGTTGAGCACCAGCCCGATCCAGGTCACGCCCGGCTGGTCTGGCAGGGCCGCCATGACCGCCTCTGCATCGGCCATCTGTGGCACGCGGCGCGGATTGACGAAGCTCGCTGTCTCGATCCGGCGGACGCCTGCGGCCACAGCACGTTCGATCAGGGCAATTTTTGTGTCGGTTGGCAGGATTTCGGGTTCGTTCTGCAATCCGTCACGGGCGCCGACTTCAACGATCTCGACCTGCCGGATCATGGTCCACGCTCCTGTTGGCACCCAGTTCCCAGTCTGCCGGGATCGGCTGCACTTCTGCCCCACTTGCCGCCCCGCGCCAAGATCATCGCCACAGCATACCCCTCTCGACGTCACTGTCCGGTTGCGTCAAAGTGCAGGGATCACAGCCTGCGCAGACAGGATTTCTCAGGGAGCGACCAGCATGCCATCCACCATTCCCACCCTGTTCGACCTGACTGGAAAAGTCGCGGTGATCACGGGCTCATCACGTGGAATCGGTCGAGCGATTGCTGAACAGATGGCGGCCCATGGCGCCCGCGTGGTGATCTCGTCTCGCAAGGCGGGACCCTGCGAGGAGGTGGCCAACGCGATCAACCTCGCTCATGGCGAAGGAACCGCGCTTGCAGTGCCCGCCAACATCTCCACCAAGGAAGACCTCCAGCGGCTGGTGGACACAACCATTGCGGCCTGGGGCCAGATCGACATCGTGGTGTGCAATGCCGCCTCCAACCCCTATTTCGGGCCGATGGAAGGGATCAGCGACGACGCCTTCACCAAGATCCTGCAGAACAATGTGATCTCCAATCACTGGCTGGTGACCATGACGGCCCCGGCGATGCGGGCCCGCAAGGAGGGTTCGATCATCATCATCTCGTCAATTGGCGGCCTGAAAGGCTCCGACGTGATCGGCGCCTATGACATCTCCAAGGCCGCAGACATGCAGCTGGCACGAAACCTGGCGCTGGAGTTCGGGCGCGACAATGTGCGGGTCAATTGTATCGCGCCCGGCCTGATCAAGACCGACTTTGCCCGCGCCTTGTGGGAGAACCCCGATATCCTCGATCATCAGACCGCGCGCCAGTGCATCAAGCGAATCGGTACTCCCGAGGAAATTGCCGGCATGGCCGTGCTGCTGGCGGCTCCGGCTGGCGGCTTTGCCACCGGGCAGACGTTCGTCATCGACGGCGGGGCGACCGCCGTCTGACCGCCCCGACTACAGGACGGCCCGGACTTCCAGCAACCGCTGATGATTGCGGACCGTGAAGTCTGCCAGACCAGCCAGGGCATCGGGATCGAGTGCGCCCCTGCCAAACAGCAGCAGCGACAACAGGCCGACCCTCTCCACCGGACCCAGCATCTGATTGACCACCAGATCGATGGTCAGCCGGTCCAAGCCCTTGCTTTCGGGCATGGCCAGCACTTGCTCTTGCACCTTGCGTTCGCGCTCCTGCCGATCAGCGCGGGCCATCAAGGCCACCCGGGGCGTCCCGCTGATTTCGCTGGCCATCATGATGCTTGAAACCCAAGCACGGTCGGGATCGGTGTCAGACTTGGCCAGTCTTGCAAGAAGTGTGAACAATGCACCATTCGATGTGATGCCCGCCGGATCGGCCTCCCCGGCCAGTTCAGCGCGATACAGGAACTCCGCCTCCAGCGCACAGGCGAACAGTTCAGCCTTGTCTTCGAACTCCTTGTAGATCGACGCAGTCGATACCCGGGCCAGAAGCGCCACATCCTGCATGCTGGCAGCATCATAGCCCTTCGCGTGGCAGACAGCGGCGGCGGCCAGAATGATCCGGTCGCGGCGCGCGCTTGCCACCAGACGGTGTGGTGAATTGGCGAGCAGGGTCTGAAGCCGGACTGAGGGGGTTTCAAGCAGACGATCTGTGCTGTTGCCAACGAATGCACTGGTGGTGCCGTGTCCGGGCTTCATCGATCCTGACACGTGTCGCGCCGCCATATCCTGCCCGGCCGCACCTGCCCTGGTGCCCCACAATTCGAACAGGGCCCTGGCGCCGTGTCGCGCCACGTCAATGTACGATGGTCCCGGCGGCTCAAGCTCGCCGCAGGTCAGGCGGGCCAGAATTGTGGCTCGTTCAACGGGTGCCAGCAGCCAGGGAACAACGGTCTCCACGTCCAGCCCGACAAGATGGCCCCCAGCCACAAGATCGCCAAGAAAGCCCCGCCAGAAAGCGTCGATCCCCTGAAACACACGCTGCCCGATTTCCTGAAGGTGCGCATGCCCGGACCAGACCAGCATCATGTGCAGCCGGAACGTCCATAGGGTCAACGGTTGAAGATAGACAAGTCCATGGGCGACCAGCAATTGTTCGACGCGCTGTTGCGGGTCGGGATGGTCGGGGATGACAATCTCGTCTTCCGCCAGGATTGCAAACATCATTTCCATCGCGGCGACCAGGAGCGCATCACGGTCTTCGAACGCGGCATAGATGCTGGCTGTGGACACCTTGGCACGGCGGGCGATGCCATTCACAGTCAGCGCGGCATAGCCCTTTTCGGCGCATTCCATCAGGGCAGCCGCCTTGACGCGCTCCAGCCGCGCGGCACTGTCATTGCGGCCAGCTGTCCGGTTGAGCAAACCTTCCAGTGCCGCCTGGACCAGAAGATCGGCTGGATTCAAACTGTCTTGCACACCCGATCCCTTGCCAGCCCGCATCGCGCTCGCATCGCGAGGCCCGGACAGTCCCACCGGGTGTCACATATCTGTGCAAACAGGAAATACAATACGCACAAGTGTCCAAGGCCCCTGCCAGGCCGCCCAGTGCTGTCACAGCTGACAGCACTGGCCTTCAAGGCAGTGTCAGCGCGGGTCCAGCCGGATCAGCCGACCGTTCCGCTGACCGCGGTCACGGTAGTTCTCTGGCGCAGTGGTCAACACCAGAAGCCTGCCATCGCGACCGGTTTCGACGTCGCGCACCCGGACATCACCCAGATCGATCCGTTGCTGGCCGACAACCTGGCTTCCGTCCAGATCGACGCGGAACAGTGCGCCCGGATTGGGCCGCCCGTTGACCCGCATTCCGGCTGCAAAAATGTCCCCGTCCCAGCCGGGATAGGCGGTTCCGCGCCAGATTGTCATGCCGCCCGGTGCAATCCCGGGATCCCACACCGCCTTGGGATCTTCCATGCCCGGGGCTGTCCGGTCGGGCGTGATCGGCGTGCGTGCGCTGCCATATTCCACTGCATGGGCAACCCGGGGCCAGCCATAATTCGCGCCTGGCAGGATCAGATTCAGCTCATCGCCACCCTGGCTGCCATGTTCGGTCGACCATACAAGGCCGGTGACCGGGTCACGGGCGAGGCCCTGCGGATTGCGATGGCCAACGGAGTACAATTCCCGTTTCGCGTCTGGCCGGTCCAGAAAGGGATTGTCTGCAGGAATCCGCCCATCGTCATGGATGCGGATGATCTTGCCCAGGTGGCTGTCTAGATTCTGGGCCTGCTCGCGGATCAAGCCGCCCTCGAGCATGGTCGGAGGATTGCCACCATCACCGATGGAAACGAGCAAGGTCCCATCAGCCAGCCACGCAAAGCGGCTGCCGTTGTGCTGCAGGCGGGGCTTTTTCTGGCTCACTTCGAAAATCGTGGTCACGTTGCGCAAGCTCCGGCCGCGCAATTCCGCGCGGACCACCCGGGTGGCGCTGGCTGCCTCATCGCCAACCGAATGCGAGAGATAGATCAGCCGGTTGCGAGCGAACTGGGGATGCAGGCTGACATCCATCAACCCCCCCTGACCACCAGTTGCCACTGGCGGTACGCCCGACACCGGTCGCGCCTCCAGCGTGCCGTTGGCACGGACATAGCGCAATTGTCCCAACAGCTCTGTCACCAGCATGTCGCCATTGGGCAGGACCGCCATGCCCCAAGGCGCTTCGAGACCCTCCGTGACCACCACCGGCGTGACCGCATCTGATACCGGCACACGTGTCGGGTCGGTGACCGGTGTCGGCGTCCCTTGGGTCATGCCTGTTGCCTGCACGGCCCCAGCCCCGGCAAGCGCGGCCCCGGCAAGCCCGACCAGGCCGATCAGGGTGATACCGGCGGGTTTCAACTTCATGACTTTGCTCCATTCCCGCCGACTGTCCGCACTGTGTCGGCGTTCACGCGCTGATACCGCGTGCGGGTGCACCTGGCCTCTCACGAATTG
>JALOSP010000105.1 GCA_025458365.1 Hyphomonadaceae bacterium | reverse complement strand
GGGTGGACCCGCATGCCGAACGACGAGGTCAGGCGGGCACCATTGATCGGTGTCCGCATCAGCATGCGCTGGGCGCTGCGGCCCTGGGCATTGTACCAGCGGGCTTCGGTATCGCCGGGCGCCCGGAACCGGTAGAGCACCAGCGTGCGACCGCTGACCGTGGTCATGGAGGCAAAGATCGGTTCGCCCTCACGGGCGACCAGGCCACGGTTGTCAGCCACCCGGTCGTACATCAACTCGAAACGGGCACCAGGACCGACTTCGCGTTCGAAGTCGAGGTCATAGGCAAAGGCCTCGGCCAGAGATTCTGCGGCGCGCTCGGGCGCACCTTGTTCACGCACCGAGGCGATCAGGCCGTTGGCGCCAATTTCGCCAGCCACACGCAGCGTGCGGCGCTGCATGCTGGTTGCCAGTTCGCGCGCCCGGAAAGTGCCGTCGGCAGACCGGGTCACGGTCACCGACCTGTCAGCCCCGCTGGCAACGTTGAACCCGACCAGGCGGCGGGCGCCTGCGGTGTTGACGATGAAAACCGTCACCGAATCGCCGGGCTGAAGGTCACGCTGGGACAGTGCGTTGCCAATGCCGCGGCCGGCGGCGAGCGCATCCGTGCGGGTGGCACCAGCGCGTTCGAGAATTGCGATCAGCGATTCACCGGCCTCGACCCGCAGCGTCACACGCTCGGCACGGTTGGGACCAGCGGTGAAAGCGGCATGCTCGGCACTGTCGGCCAGAGCGGTCTGAGGAACCGACAACGCTGCCATAGCGCACACGGAACCGGCGAATGTGAGCACGGCGGCACACCGCGACACAGCTTTCGTCGTTCTGAACAAAGCGTTTACCTCGTGCCAGTTTTCCACGTGATGATGCGACTCAGACGTGAAAATCCGGTTAGCGCCGCCTGCTTGGTGACGGCCGTTTCCCCTCAAGCGTGGCGGCGATGCCACAATGGGGATTTATTTTCAAGCCAGCGGCTGTCATTTCCGCATGGCGGCCCCAGTGGGCCTGCATGACTCATGAGCAGTCAGGTTCGTGTGTGGCGCGAAATGCGGCAACTGCCTTGAGATTCCTACAGTCTGTCGCAATGGCTTATAGCAGACCGATGGACGCCCCGAACGCCCCCGTTTCTGACGACCCGGTTTCTGACCAGCCGGTTTCCGATGCCAGCGTATCGGACGTTTCGGAAGCGGTCGCGACATCTAGACCTGCGGGTTCGTGGCGCCGGGCGGCACTGTTGGGGTCTGCCTCGGTGCTGGCCGGTGCAGCGATTCTGGCCGCGGGTGTCTGGCTGGCCCGCAAGCCGATTGCAGAGGCGGTGATCGCCCAGGTGCTGGCCGGGCGCGGGGTTCCAGCCGGTGTCTCGGTCGAGCAACTGAGGCTCGATGGGGCGGTGCTGGGCCCGGTGCGGATCGGTGCGGCAGGCAAAGAGACCGCGCAGGCAGGCTCTGCGAAGCTGGGCTGGGCGTGGAACTCCAGTCTGGATCGGCTGGAAGTGCGTGTCAGCGAGGTCACGGCACTGCACCTGAGGCTCGCTCTGGGACCGGATGGCCTCGATCTGGGTGCACTGGCCCCTTTGCTGGAGCCGACCGGCGGTGGACCGGCACCGGTCTTTGTTGATGCCATTGATATCCGCCAGGCCCGCATCGACCTGGCAACCCCTGAGGGTCTGTTGACGGCCAGCGCAGATGTGAAGGGTGCTCAGGACCGGCTCGATATTGTCACCCGGATCAGCCTTCCAGCCACGGCAACCGGCGCATCGGGGCCACAGACCCTGCCGCTCTGGCTAGCCGTCCGCCAGCCAGGCCGATCGGGTCGTTCGGTAGTCGGCTTCCATGCGACGCCACGAGGCCTCGACGTCCGGCGAAACGGGATTGTCCTAAGCCGGTTGGGCGGCACGGTGACAGGTGCGGCTGTGCTCCCCAAAGGCGGCATGATGCGGGTGGATGTCCAGCCATCTGTCCTGTCGGTCGCGGGTCTGGCCGCACCGGGGGTACAGACTGGTGCAGCGCGGATCGCAGTGTCTGCCGCCACGATCACGCCAGGGCCGGATCCGGCCCGCACCCTGGCCGCCTCTGCCGGGGCGCGGATATCGGGTTCGGATGTGCGCGCTGGTGCCGCCCGGCTGACTGGCATTTCAGGGACGCTTGGGCTGGTTCGCGCCAGTGAGGGGGCAGTGCAGCTCTCCTGGGATGGTATTGCCAATGGCGCAGAGCCCGGCAATGGCCCGATCCGACGGATCGGAGAGGTCCGTGCGCAGCTTGCCGCAACCGGCCTCATCCCCGATCTGGCTGTGCCGCAAGCTGCCACGGGAAATGCCCGGATCGATCTGGCCGCCCGCGACGCCAGTCTGGCAAGGGCCGTTGTGGAGGGGCTGCCCCAGCCGTGGAGCCTGTGGCTGAATGGCCCAGTGGCCGCTACCACCACGCTGGAGGCTGCCGTCAATTCCTCGCGCGTCGTGGTGTCGCTTGCCACGCCGTTGCAGCTGCGCGTGCCTGCCGGGACTGTGGCCTTCACCCCGACAGCCGGGCTTTCCAGCGCGGTCTCGTTCGAGGCGGACGAAGAAGGATCGGGTCCGATCCGCTGGTCCGTCGGGGCCAGCGCCAGTGGCCGGATTGTCGGCAGGCTGGGTGGTACCCGGCTCGATGCCCGCCTGGATGGCGCCACGCTCGCAGTCGGACGGCTGGCAGCCCGGCTTGGCCCCACGGCCTGGTCTGAATTGCCCCTTGAAGGCCTGATCACGTCGGGTTCCGTGGAAGAGGGCAATCTGGTGATTGCCGGGGGACGGGTCAGCGGGCAGGGGCGTGGCCAGGTCACCGCGTCAGGCACCCTGGCCGATGGAACCCGGATTGACCGCCTCCAGGCACGGTTTGACGGGAGCGGCGATGCCCGTGCCTGGCAGGCTTCCGGAACCGCAGAAGCCGCCCGGATCGCCTTGCCCGGTGGCGAGGCCATTGAGGGAGCACGGGCCAGATTTGATGCCAATGGTGACGCCCGTCGCTGGCGCCTGTCAGCCGCGGGCCAGTCAGCCCGACTGGTATCGCCTGCTGCAACCGGATCGGGCCTTCAGTTCGATCTGGCGCTTCTGGGACAGGGGCCAGCCACTGCGATCAGGGCCAGCGGGACAGCAACCAGCGTGCAGGTCGGCGCGACAGGCATGCGCCAGGTCCGCTTCGCTGCCAGCGGTGCCTCTGATGGGCAAACCCTCTATTCTGGCGATCTGACAGCCAGCGCAGCCAGTGTCATGGGGCCGGACCTGCGGGGCCTTGCCGTTGCGGTGCGTGGCCCGGTGACAGTCGCCCGTCGTGGGGAAGGCGCAACAGGCATCACGTTCGATCTGGACGCCCAGGGTCTTTCTCTGGCTGCCGGTCCGGTTGGTGCGGCATCGGCCCGGCTTGCAACACGTGGCGGTCTGGTGCTGGCCGGTGCACGGATCGCAGGCGACTTCGCGCTCGATGGCACAGCCGTTGGCGTGCGACAGGGGGAGACATCTGCCCGCTCTGTCCGCCTCGACACCCGCCTTGGCTTGCAGGGCAGCAACGGACGGTTTGCGCTGCGCAGCCTGTCTGGCTGTGTTCCCGCCATTCTCGATGGTGTCGAAGCAGGCGGTGGCAGGGTGAACACCGTGAATGTAGACATCTGTCCGCAAGCCGGCGCGCCGCTGCTGGCCTTCGGGAACGGTGCACCGCAGGTGTCGGCCAGCGCGGCGATCAGTCCGGTCGAGCTTGTCATGGCCGCCAGTCCCGATCTGCCGGACGGCGTGCGCCAGTCACTGCGCTTGGGGCCGTCGCGTTTGGAGGTTGTCAACGGTCCGGCGGGGCCACGCTATGCCCTGACGGCCACCAGCCTGACCTATGCGCTGCCGTTGGAAGCTGCGTCGTCAAACCCGCCCGCAGATCCTGAAAGTCCGCCCAGCCTCGCCCGCTCTGCCACGGTCAGCTCGAACGACGCAAAGCTTGAAATCATCCCTGTCGCCAATGGGTTCCGGCTGGAAGGCACATTGGCATCCCTGTCCACAGACGGTTTGCCGGTATCGGCCAGTGGCAGCGCCACCGCCAGCCTGCTGGCCTCCGACGCCGGGCTGACGGGCAGTTTTGAACTGAGTGCGATCACCCTTCGCGATCCGCAGACCGATCCGGCCTTCGGGACCATGATCCTCAATGGCAGCGGTTTGCTGCAGCCGGACCGGGTGACAATCGACGGGGTCCTGAATGAAGCCAGGACCGGCCGGATGGTGGCCGGGCTGACGCTGGATCATGTGCTGTCACAAGCGGCAGGGTCGGTCACGGCAAATATCAACCGGCTGGAGTTTGATCCCCGGCTCGGTCCTGGTGGCATTGCCGGATTGCAGCCGGATGATCTGTCGCCGCGCCTGCGTGGGCTGATCACGTCGGCCCGGGGGATGGTTTCGGGACGTGTCAGCACCGGATGGGCCTCCGGGCGGCCACTCTCCACGGGCGCGACAATGACCATGGAGCGGTTCAGTTTTGCGACAGGCGCTGGCACGATCACCAATCTCGACGGCACGGTCGCGCTCGATGATCTTCTGACCCAACGCACTGCGGGCGTGCAGCGCCTGACCATCGAGGAGTTCAATCCCGGTGTGCCGCTGCGGGATGGCGACATCCGCTTTGCCCTGCCAGGTGACGGCTCGATGCGAGTGGATTCGGCGACCTGGCCATTCTCCGGCGGACGTCTGCTGGTGGACCCGACGGTGCTGGTGTTCAATGAGGCAAGCCAATCGTTCAATGTGCGGGTCGATGGGATCAATCTCGACAGCTTCCTGCAATTGACCGGGATCCGCCAGCTGGAAGTGTCAGGCACCGCATCGGGCGTGTTTCCTATCGTCCTCACGGGCAATACGGCTGCGATCCAGGGCGGATACCTTGAGGCAGACAGCGGTGGTGGCCTGTTGCGCTACACGGGGCCCGACCCGTCACCGCCACCGCCGCCGCCAACCTGGTGGCAAAGGCTGACCCGTCAATCTCCACCGCCGCCACAGGGTCTTGGCCTTGCGGTCGCGGCCTTGCGCAACCTCGATTATCGCGTGCTGCGCCTGACGGTTGATGGGCCGTTGACCGGCGATATCGATGTCGGGGTGACGATTTCAGGGTCGAACCGGGACGTCCTTGGCGGGGCACCCTTTGCCTTCAACGTCGTGACCAATGTGCCATTGGCCCAGCTGCTATCCCTCCGCCGGTATCAGGATCCACAATGGTATGCCGACCAGCTGCTCGAGCAATACCGGCTGGACCAGCAACGCCAGCGCATGCCGCCAGCGCAATGATGCCTCGGCGTACGGCTTCAGGCGGCCATGATCCGGCCCAATTCTGTGCCCGAGAGCCAGGCCAGTTCGATCCGCGGTCCGATCCGCCAGTCGCCACAGGCGCCAAGCCCGCCACCGGCGTTCCAGTAGGCGGGGGTTGTGGCGCTTCGGGCGACCTGGGCAAAGCGCCAGCGGTGGGCGATGGGGTTGTCGAGCTTGATGCCGGTCAAAGCGTGGACAGCCAACGCGACAGCGGCGGCCACTGTTGCCGGGTCATCCTCCAGATGCATGCGTGACCAGTCTGGCGTCGCATGGACCACGAGCCTGGCCGGGCCGGTGCGACCGGGCTTGCGGTCTTCCCGGCTGAGCCACCCGATCGGGCTGTCTGGCCGGTCCACCCACAGCGCATCGACTGGCAGGTCGCCTGTGGTTTCGCACAATCCCATGACCGCCCAGCACGGAGCGCTGAC
>JALOSP010000104.1 GCA_025458365.1 Hyphomonadaceae bacterium | reverse complement strand
TCAATGCGGCTGGAGACAGCCGCGCTCCAGCGCGCGCTATCGAGAGCCCGGAGGCAGGAAGAGCGGCAAAAGCTCCGTTCGCGGCTGCCAGCCTCGTGTCTGCCAGCAGGCCGACGACAGTGGCCAATCTTCAGGCTTTTCAACCAGCCCTTCGGCAACCGGGTTGTTCTTGACATAGGCGATCATGCTGTTGGCCTGATCCAGTGTCCGGGCGAAACGGTCGAAGTAGTCCAGTCCAAACACTGATCCGGTGCGCTGGTTCAGCCTGTTCCAGCATGCGGTCGACCAGCGCTTCCAGCCCTTGACCGCGTCGCGCACCAAGGTGTGTTGATGGAGTACCACGACCACATGACAATGGTCCGGCATGATGCACCAGGCCTGCAAGTCGTAACGCTCACGGTCGAAGTGCAACAAAGTGTCCTGCAAGATGCTTCCCAAGGCACCGGTCAGGAAAATGCCAGCGCGTGGACAGAACACAATGTGCTGCAAAGCACCAGCCGCATCGAAATGGGGCAGGTAGCCCCGCGTGTGCCAGCCGGGTTTGGTGTTTGTGGTCATAGAAGGGAACGTAAGAAGAACAAACTCCAGGGGAATGGTCGTGAAAGGTGGCGTCCGGCTGTTGGTCAGGTTGCGGCTGGGACAGCCGCGCTCCAGCCTGATCCCGCCAAAGCGCCCCTCACACACCACCTGCCTTGCGACTGTCACCTCCTGGCACTAAGTGGCGTAACGGGTTTGAAGGCGCGCGTTCCCTTGTGCGCGAGAGGCAGTTTTCATGGCAGATGCGCGTGGTGAAGTCCGTCCCCTGGAGACGTTTGAAGACCTGCTGCCCAGCTTTGCCGAAGGCGCCAAGCCCAAGGAGCAATGGCGCATCGGCACCGAGCATGAGAAGTTCGGCTTCCACACCGATGACTTCACGCCCGTCGCCTGGGACGGGGAGCGCGGGATCAAGGCCTTGCTGGAGGGCATGCAGGCCCTGAACCATTGGGACGGGATCTATGAAGGCGACAACATCATCGGGCTGAAGTCCGGGATGGCGTCGGTGACGCTGGAGCCGGGCGGCCAGTTCGAGCTGTCTGGCGCGCCGCTCGAAGCGATCCATGACACCTGCACCGAAGTGGCCAACCATTTGCGCGACGTGCGTTCGGTGGCCGACGGGCTGGGCATCGGGTTTCTGGGGCTGGGCGTGCAGCCGCGCTGGGCGCTGGACGAGATCCCGATCATGCCCAAGGGGCGTTACAAGATCATGCGCGCCTATATGGAGAAGGTCGGGCGGCTGGGCCGCCAGATGATGTTCCGGTCGTGCACCGTGCAGGTCAATCTGGATTTCGCGTCCGAAGCTGACATGGTGAGGAAGATGCGCGCCAGCATGGCGCTGCAACCGATTGCCACAGCCCTGTTTGCCAACAGCCCGTTCACCGAGGGCCGTCCAAACGGCTATCTCAGCTACCGGTCGCACATCTGGACCGATACCGACCCGGACCGCACCGGCACGCTGCCCTTCGTGTTCGAGCCGGGGATGAGCTTTGCCCGCTATGCCGAGTGGGCGCTCGATGTGCCGATGTACTTTGTCTACCGAAACGGCACCTACATTGACGTCTCGGGCCGGTCGTTCCGGGACTTCATGGCGGGCCGCTTGCCCGAACTGCCGGGCGAGAAGCCGACGCGGAAGGACTGGGAAGACCATCTGACCACCGTGTTCCCCGAGGTCCGGATGAAGGGCTTTCTGGAAATGCGCGGTGCCGATTCAGGCCCTTGGAGCAGCCTGTGTGCGCTGCCCGCCTTCTGGGTCGGCCTGCTGTATGATGATGCGGCGCTGGAAGCGGCACTTGAACTGGTGAAGGACTGGACCTTTGCCGATGTGGAGGCGCTGCGCCGGTCGGTGGGCTCGCTGGGGCTGGCTGCGCCAATCCATGGCCGCACGGTGCATGAGGTGGCGCGCGACGTAATGGCGATTGCCCGTCAGGGCCTGAAGGGCCGGGGCAAGCTGAATGGCGCAGGCGATGACGAAACCGGCTTCCTGAGCGATCTTGACGAGGTGGTGGCCTCCGGCAAGGTTCCCGCCCGGCGCTTGCTCGACAAGTGGCACGGCGAATGGAACCGTGACATGGATCAGGTGTTCAGGGCGTGTGCGTATTGAGGGGTGACAGGCAAAGGAGCGCGCGCTTGCAGCGCGCATGCGTGCTGCAAGCACGCGCTTCAATGTGCATGAAGGGGGCAGACAGAACGTGACCACCCAGATCCTCTCCGGCCTGACCAAAGACCTCGGCGGGTTCACAGTCACCCGCATTCTGCCGCAGATAGCCCGGCGCTCGGTTGGGCCGTTCGTCTTCTATGACCAGATGGGCCCCGCGAGTTTTCCGCCGGGGCAGGGGATTGACGTGCGGCCCCACCCGCACATCGGCTTGTCGACCCTGACCTGGCTGTTCGAAGGCCGGATCATCCACCGGGACTCACTGGGCTATCATCAGCCGGTGGAGGCAGGCGCCATCAACTGGATGACCGCCGGGCGCGGCATCACCCATTCCGAGCGCACCCACGCTGATGATCTGGCGGCGGGTCAGGCCCTGCACGGCATTCAGGTCTGGATCGCGCTGCCCGATGAGGCCGAGACCATTGACCCGTCCTTTACCCATTATCCTGCCGATGCCGTGCCGAAGATCAGCCTTCCCGGAGCCCACATCGCCCTGATCGCAGGGCAGACGTGGGGCGCGACATCGCCGGTCACGGTGCATTCACGCCTGTTCTATGCCCAGGCCGATCTGGAACCGGGCGCGCAAGTCGCTTTCCCGGAGGGCTATGAGGAGCGCGCGGTGCATCTGGTGTCCGGGGCTGTATCGCTGGATGGACAGGCGGTGGAAGTCGGTCAGATGGCGCTGGCGGTGCAGGGTGCGGCAGGGGTTCTGGAAGCCGGGCCGGAGGGTGCCCGCCTCATGCTGCTGGGCGGCGATTCCGTCGGCCCACGGTTTCTGGACTGGAACTTCGTGGCCTCCAGCAAGGAGAAGCTGGCCGAGGCGCGGGCTGCTTGGGCGGCTGAGGACTGGACCGGGGGGCGGTTCTCGCTTCCGCCGGGCGATGATCACGAATGGATTCCGTTGCCTGGGTGAACAAGCTGGATCGCTTTGGTTGCTGGGAGCGCGGCTGTCTCAGCCGCACTAGAGTTTGGCGTGTGTCGGGTGGCAAAACCGCAATCCACTCTTGCCTGACGGACGCTAAAGGACCCGTGATTGTGCGGCTGGGACAGCCGCGCTCCAAAGCGAATTGAGACTGCCCCGCCTCACACAACCCGCTCGCGGATGTGGGTGAATTTCACATCCGGGTGCCTGTCGGCCACATAGCCCAGCTCCCAGGCGTTCTTGCCCAGAAACACCAGCGCTTCGTCCAGATCGCGTGCGATGCCCGACTTGTTGCGATTGGCAAAACTGTCGAGCGCGGCTGCCGTGCCATCAATCCAGCGTACCGCATTGAACGGACAGGGTTCGAACACAACTTCCAGACCGTATTCGGCGGCGATCCGTTCCACCAGCACGTCAAATTGCAAGGGCCCGACGGCCCCGACAATCATGTCCGACCCCATCTCAGGGGTGAACAATTGGGTCACGCCTTCTTCGGCCAGCGCGGTCAGCGCCTTGCGCAAATGCTTGGACTTCAGGGGGTCCTTCACGAGCACGCGGCGCAGGATTTCAGGCGCAAAGTTCGGGATGCCGGAGAAGCGCACAGTGCCGCTCTCGCTCAAGCTGTCACCGACCCGCAACACGCCGTGATTGGGCACCCCAATCACGTCACCGGCGAAGGCCTCATCGGTCAGCTCGCGGTCCTGGCCCACGAACATCATCGGGTTGTGCACCCCGATCTGCTTGCCAGAGCCGGTCTTCAGCCGCATCCCGCGCTTGAACTGGCCTGATGCCAGCCGCACCATGGCGACCCGGTCGCGGTGGTTCGGGTCCATGTTCGCCTGAATCTTGAACACGAAGCCGGAGACTTCATCGGTTTCGGCAGGCAGCGTCGTGGCGGTCTCCTTGACCAGCGCCTTCTGAGGCCGGGGTGACGGCGCATAGTCGCGCAGCGCCTCCAACAGTTCGGTCACGCCAAACTGGCGCAGCGCCGATCCAAACAGCACCGGGGTCATGTGGCCTTCGCGATAGGAAGCCACATCAAACGCCGGATAGCTGTCAGCCACCAGCTCGGCCATGCCGGTGATTTCGTCCTGTTCGGCAGGCGTCAGGATGCCCGCGATGGCATAGCCATCCAGCGGGGTCCGCACATGCTCCAGCGGGCCCGTCTCGCCTGCCTTTGGGCGGCGGAAGGCGATGAAGTCATTGGTGCGCAGATCGACCACGCCGCGAAACCGGTCTCCCGAACCCTGCGGCCAGAACAGCGGCACGGGATCGAGCGCCAGCTTCTGGGCAACCTCGTCGAGGATGGCTTCCGGCTCCTGGGCCTCGCGGTCCATCTTGTTGATGAAGGTCAGGATCGGAATGTCGCGCAGTCGGCAGACTTCGAACAGTTTCAGCGTCTGAGGCTCGATGCCCTTGGCCGCGTCCAGCACCATGACGGCAGAATCCGCCGCCGTCAGCGTGCGATAGGTGTCTTCGGAGAAGTCTTCATGGCCCGGCGTGTCGAGCAGATTGATGATGCAATCACCGAATTCGAATGTCATCACCGAGGCCGACACCGAAATCCCGCGCTCTTTTTCGATGTTCATCCAGTCCGAACGGGTCCGCCTGCGCTCGCCACGAGCCCGCACAGCGCCCGCTTCGCGGATCGCGCCACCAGCCAGCAGCAGGTTTTCGGTCAGCGTCGTCTTGCCGGCGTCCGGGTGGGAGATGATGGCAAAGGTGCGGCGTCGTGCGGTCTGCACGCTGAGGGGCGATGTCATGATGTGGCTGCTTTGGTCGAGATTGGCCGCCTGCCTTTAGAGTCTTCCCGCAGGCGAAGAAAGCTCACGCGGCAGCGCGCCAGACGCTTGCATTGACCAGATCGTCACTGGACCGGCCTTGCTGCTGCAAGGCATGCAGCGAGCCGAGCGTGGTGATCGCCACCGTGGCCAGTCGATAGTTCACATGGCCGGGCTGTTTGGCGCGTGGGGGCACAACGAACAGGGCGGCATTGGCCTGGCTGCGGCTGGCGATCAGGAATGCGAGCGCGGCGGCCTGCGTTGGGTTGGAAACCTGCAGGTCCGGCGTTGCCAGAAAGGCGGATTGGGCTGTGACGATGGCTTCAGGTAGCGTGAACCGGGTCGCCATCGTTATCGGCATGCCTGCCGCCTCGGTCAGCGCGATGCCACCGGTCAGATTGAAGACGCGATTGTTCAACAGGAACAGCATGAAAGACCTCTGCCCCATTTCCGGGGTGGCACACGGTGTAGCAGAGCCCGGTTAACGGCGGTTTGCCGCCGCACGCGCAACTCTCCGCGCCGGTTCAGACCGTCAGGACCGGGTCCGGCAAGAAGTGGCGTCCGCTGCGGTCTTCGATCTCGATCACCCACAAATCGCTGTCAAAGCTGCGTTGCCGCCTGATGTAGGCGTCCACCTCGCGCTCGGGCGCCGGTGTCTCGGCAATGAGCCTGTCATCGGACACGGCGTGCCACGGGCCGCCCGGCCCGACCGGATGCCAGACCAGAGTGCCGTTGCCGTCGCGGGCCTGACCGATACACACTGCCGTCCCGTCCAGCATCGCCACCTTGATCAGAATGGCACCTGCTGTGGCATCGCCACGATGCAGCACGAAAGCACCCGCCCCGGCAGTGGC
>JALOSP010000103.1 GCA_025458365.1 Hyphomonadaceae bacterium | reverse complement strand
CTTCGTAGCCAGAGACCGTGATCCGACCCTTGATCGGCATGGCATCCAGCGCACCGCGAATGGCAGCAGTCATCGTGTCCTGAGCCGCACTGATCCTGTTGCCTGAAACATTGGCTGCTTTGCCAATAGCGGCGAGCCAGTCACGCGACCCTTCAACCCCAACAGGACCGGAGCCGACGATGGGGCGGCCTGCGGCTTCGAACTCGCGAACACTGGCGGTGTAGTGCGGGTGGATGGCGGCCACCACCGCGCAATCAAGCGCACTGTACAGCTCACGCCATTCGCGTGTGGGAACCACCGGTCCTGCAGCAAGCCCCAGCGGTGCCAGCATGGCGGCAATCCCCATGGGATCGGCCGGGAACATCTCACCCAGCAGCGTGACTGTGGGGAGTTCGGGACGGGTTGCAGGCGCGGCCACCGGACCGGCCATGACTTCCTTGCGGGCATAGGCCAGCATGGCTGACGCAATCACATCCTTCGCCTCGGCGTGAGTCGGTACACCAAAGCCCGGCACATCGATCCCGATGATCCGCACGCCATCGATCTCGTCCGGCAACAGCCGCAGCGGCACGCCGGAAGCCGTGGGCACGCACAGATTGGTGACCACGATGGCGTCATACTTTGCGGGGTCGGCCATCTGGAAGACAGCTTCGCGGATGTCTTCAAACAGCTTTCCGGTGACCAGCGTCTCGGAATTGAACGGCACATAACCGACCGACCGGCGCGCGCCATAAAAGTGGCTGGTAAAGGTCAGGCCATAAACGCAACAGGCTGATCCTGACAGGACAGTGGCAACCCGCTTCATCCGCAGGCCCACACGCAAGGAGCCGAACGCGGGGCACATGCCTTGCGGCTTGTCATGCGGGCCAAGTGGATAGTCGGCCTTGTAGCGTTCCAGCACCTCCGAAGCGCCGGCGGCGCGCGCCGCTGTTTCCAGCGCGCTGGCACCGGCATGACAGCCGCTGGCAGCAACCGAACCGTCTTTCCGGCGGGGCGCCTCTGGTGTGCCGTCGAGGGCTGGAGGGGGGAAGTTGCCGTCAGCCATTCCCGTCAGACCGTATCGTACACGACTTCGAGCGAAGGCTTCTGCTGGTAGCTGGTGCCGCGCATGTCTTCCTGGGTCGCCGGTTCGAGCACAAAGGCCGCACCGGTCACCTCGGCGCTGAAGAGTGCCAGCAATTCGTCCTGGCTGAGCGGAGCAGGGCGCACCGGCACCGAGGTTTCAACATTGTCGGAGAGGGCGGCAAACAGCGGGCCCCACTGGCTCTCATCGGTGCCGATGATCTGATAATTGGCGCTCTTGCGGCGGATGTCCTCGTCAGCCGGGATCGAGGCCAGCACCGGGATGCCGACGGAGCGCGCAAACGCGGCAGCCTCTCCAGTACCATCGTCCTTGTTGATCACCATGCCGGCCACACCGACATTGCCACCCAGCTTGCGGAAATATTCCACCGCCGAGCAGACATTGTTGGCCACATAAAGGCTCTGCAGGTCGTTGGAACCGACCACGATCACCTTCTGGCACATGTCACGGGCAATCGGCAGGCCGAAGCCGCCACAGACCACGTCGCCCAGAAAATCGAGCAGGACATAGTCAAAATCCCAGTCATGGAAGCCCAGCTTCTCAAGCAGCTCGAAGCCATGGATGATGCCCCGTCCGCCACAACCGCGACCGACTTCCGGCCCGCCAAGCTCCATGGCGTAGACGCCGCCACGCTTGAAGCACACGTCGGAGATTGTGACTTCGTCACCTGCTGCCTTCTTCTTCGAGCTGGTCTCGATGATCGTGGGGCAAGCCTTGCCGCCAAACAGCAGGCTGGTGGTGTCCGACTTCGGGTCACACCCGATCAACAGCACCCGCTTGCCCTGCTGGGCCATCATGTGACTGAGGTTCGCCAGCGTGAAGCTCTTGCCGATCCCGCCCTTGCCATAGATCGCGATGATCTGGGTATCCTTGGTGGCCATGGTCGGCACCGGATCAGGCTCGATTGCGGCTTCGGCGCGCAAATGGTCGCGGGAAATCAGGGTCACGCTCATGGGGCGGCTCTCCAGTCGAGGATCATTTTCAGGCACTCTGGCTCGGTAAAGGCGGTTCTGTAAGCCGCCGTCACAGCATCGGACCGGGTCCGGTGGGTGATCAGGCCAGCGAGTGAGAGCCGCCCCTGCTCGATCAAGTCCACAACCCCTGCCAGATCGGCAGGCTTGAACTCGGCAGCGATCCTGATCCGCGCCTCTTTCATGAAGGCTGGCGGGAAGACAAAGCTCAGCGGTTCTTCGTAGAAGCCGGCAAGAATGATCTCGCCCCCATGGGCCAGCCGGGCAATGAGCCTGTTCAACAGGCCGTCAGCCCCGCTGGCGTCCACAATGACGGGATAGTCGCGCCGGGCATCGGCTTCAGGGTCCTCGACGCGATAGGGATGCGGGCCCTGCCGACGGGCCGGATTGGTTTCCCATACCACCGGATCAGGCCCATCCAGCGCAAGCACGATGCGGGCGAGCAGCCGCCCCAGAACCCCATGTCCGATGATCAGTTCAGGCAGGCGCTCACCGCCGATCACGGCATGATAGGCCGTTGCTGCCAGGGCCAGAAGCGTGGCTTCCTCGCCAAGCCCGCGGGGGACCGGAATCACACGGGCGGCAGGCACCACCACGCGGCTCGATGAACCACCAAACAGGCCGCGGACGTCCTTGTAGCACGACGCCCCCGGTACAAAGACGCTATCGCCAGGCCTCAACCCTGTTTCGCCACAGGTTTCCACGACTTCGCCGACCGATTCATAGCCTGGCACGAGGGGATATCCCATGCCGGGAAACGGCGGCATGCGACCCGACCAGAGCAAGCGCTCGGTCCCGGTGCTGATCCCGCTCCAGGCCATCGCGACCACCACATCACCATCCACTGGCGCGCGCAGGTCCAAGGACCGCAGCGCGATCTGTTGAGGCGCCTCAAGGACGACAGCATCGGCTTGCAGGGACAGGCGGGTCACAGGTGATGGAACTCCTTGGGTTCTGGGTGGTCCGGGTTTGACAATCCGGGTGTTACCCGATCAAGCCGTAAAGCTAGTTGGACGGTTGTGAGTGTCAATCTAGACCACATCGCTCTGTCCATTGCGTGGGTGTCAGACCTCAGCGACCAGAATGCGGACAAGCAGGGGAATGGGAGTGGCGCGTTCCAGCACTCTGGTGAAGCCCGCCGCGCGGGCCATTGCGCCAAGCTCACGGGCCGTGCGCGGGCGACCGGTTCCCATGGCGTGGAGGTAAATGCCGAAATAACCGTGCCCCATGGCGGGCGCGCCCCTGGTGCCCGCCATCGGCTCGGCAATGATCAACCGGCCGCCGGGCGCAAGTGCGGCCCGCGCCGCGCGGAGGGCGATCATCACCGCCGGATCATCGTGATCATGCAAGACCCGCACAAAGCTGATCGCATCAGCCCCTGATGGCAGAGCGCCATCAAGGAAGCTCGTTGCGGTCACACTGGTCCGCGTCGCCAGCCCGGCTGCACTGAACCTTGCTTTTGCAAGGTCTGCGACCCCAGGCAGATCGACAAGGTGGCCTGCAAGGCTGGCGTGACGGGCAAGGGCCGCCGCCAGAAAGGCGCCATTGCCGCCGCCGACGTCCATCAGGACGCGTGTCGCGCTCAAGTCGAGCGTGTCCAGGATGTGGCCGCTGATCATCGCCTGGGTCTCGCCCATCAGCCGGGAGTAGCGGTCCATCGCCGCCGGATCGGGCGACGCGCTGCCCACTGCATAGGGCCAGATCGCAGAAAGCTCGGCACTGCCCCGAGGCTTGCGCAACAGGCCAACCGGATCGACAAGGTCGCGATAGAGCACACTATGATGGCGGATCATCCCCTCCAGACCCGGATTGCCCAGCACGGAGGCTCCCAGTTCCCCAAGGCCGAACCGATCCGGTCCGGTCCGTGTGAGCAGGTCGAGGCTGGAGGCGGCCAGCAGCAAGGTCCGCGCGCTGTCCAATGGCAGGTCGCAGCTTTCTGCAATATCAGACACACTGCGGGGACCATCGGCCAGCCGCACAAACAATCCAAGCTCGACACAAGCATAAAGGATCCGGGCATGGACAAACCCGGTCGCCATGGCGAACAAGGTCCCCGCACGGTCGCGGGCGATGGGCCGGGTCAACGGATTGCGGGCAGCAAAAGCCTGGAACGCGGCGGAGGCTAGCAGCCGGTTGCGGTGGCCGATGAACCACTCATGCAGCCAGGACGCCAGCGTCTGGCCGAACACCTTGGCCTCCGGCGTTTTGCCGCCCGGCAGCGGCCGGTCGCGATTGGCTGTCAGGATCGTCACACCGGGCCGCTTCAGGCAGCGGTGTGAATCAGGCGACGCGGCACCAGCCGTGTGGCCTGAACCCGCACCAGGTCTCGCAATTGTTCAGCCCCGCGACATTCGGGGACTGCGGCTGCGGCCTCTTCAACCAGCAGGCGCAAATGGGCAACCGCTCCATCGACATCAAAGGCTTTGACCGCGCTGGGTCGTGTGTGGGTCACGTCCTGACCGGTCGGCTTGTCGGCCTCGCCCGGGAGTGCAACCGCATCCAGCAGGTCATCAGCAACCTGATAGGCCGCACCCAATCTGGCCCCGACCGTGCGCCACGGCCCGGGATCTGCACCGGCTGCCAGAGCACCGGCCATGGTCGCAGCCTCGAACAGGGCACCGGTCTTGGCGGCATGATACGTGTCAAGCGAACAGGAACGCTCACTCTCCCATGCCTGTCCAGCAACTATCCCACCCGGCATGCCGACACCGCGGGCGACGACGCTGACCAGCCCGCAAACCCGCGCCGGCGCCGCCAGCCCGGCCCGGGCGAGGCAATCAAAAGCCATCACGATCAGTGCGTCCCCGGCCAACAAGGCGATCTGCTCTCCATAGACGGCATGGGTGGAGGGCAGGCCCCTCCGCGTGCTGGCGTTGTCGAAGCAGGGCATGTCGTCATGCACGAGCGAGGCGCAATGCAGCAGCTCCACTGCGGCGGCCGCCGCGTCGGACAGGCCTGGCATGTCATCGCCGCAAGCGCTGGCTACCGCGAGCAGCAATTGCGGGCGCACCCGCGCCCCACCGGGAAACACCGAATGGCGCAGGGCCTCCACCAGAGTTGGTGGCGCGGGCGACACCGCCCCACGCAACAGCGCGGCATCGAGCGCAGCTTCGATCCGGCCAGACAGACCGATATTGCGATGTTCGGCAATCATCTTCATGGCGCACCCTGATTTCCCGCTGGACCGGTTGACGGTCACACCTGTCTTGCTCACTGGACATCTGATAGTGTCCGGACAGATGGTCAGGTCAATGCGCCAGACCGGACTGACCGCGGTTCGGACCAACTGGCGGTCAAAGGCGGGAGCAAGATCAGCCCTGTGAGTTTGAAAGCAGCCAGTTCCCCGCCACAGGCCCGTAACGGCAGAGGGCCAGGCACTGCGCACCCGGTGATTGTCATCGGGGGTGGCGTGGGTGGCTTGTCGGCAGCGATTGCGCTGGCCGGGCGCGGGATCCCGGTCACACTGCTGGAGGCGCATAGCCGGTGTGGCGGCAAGATGCGGTCTGTGGACGTGGCCGGGGCGGCGATTGACGCGGGCCCCACGGTGTTCACGATGCGATGGGTGTTCGAGCGGCTGTTCGATAGTGTGGGGGCCCGTTTCGACAGCCGGGTCCGGCTCAGCCCGCTGCACACTCTGGCCCGGCACGCCTGGGACAGTGCAGAGATGTTCGACCTTCCTTCAGACCGGAATCAGGCGTG
>JALOSP010000102.1 GCA_025458365.1 Hyphomonadaceae bacterium | reverse complement strand
AAACCGCTTTGTTTTGCGATCATCGCCATCCGGTCATGGACCTACAGCGTCCACAGCTGCAACATGAACACGGATCGCTCCGCTGGGGAGTCCCAAGTCATCGATTCGGCAAACGGGCTCTAAGTCCGTCGCGAACGGAGCCATCATCGACCCGTTGCCACACTGCGTGGAAGCCATTAAATGATTGGGACGGAGGGATAACATGGCACCCGGCGAGCTATTGGCGAAGATTCAGCCGCTTACCAATGCAGATCGCAGGACTTTGGTTAGCCGGCTTGCAGCCCCAGTCTCCCATCAGAATGTGGAGGCCGTCTATTCCTGGCTGGCATCGCTGTATTCTTCAGGCAGGATAGACGATGTATTGTATGCAATGCGGATGGAGTGGACCGCTTCCTGTCCGCGTCATCCTATCGTAGCACTTCGTCGCTGGATAGCCGGGCAAATGGACTCCGGCTGGACACGAAAGTTCAAAGGCCCTGAAGAAGAATTCGAGGCTGCCATCGCGGCGCTGCCGGCCGATGATCCGCGGCAAGCCCTTTTCATCGCTGCGGCCGAACTGTTTGCGGTGGCAATTGGTAAGAACGACTTGCCAACCGAAACCATTTTGCCGGTGTCTGCGACCCTGGCGCTTGCAGATGACGGGGCGTTGATCGAACACCTGACGGAGCGGCTTCACAAGCTGGTGCCCTTGCCGCGCGATCTGGCAGACGCGGTAAAGTTGCTCATTGGTCAATGTGATGAACATTTGCAAGTCAAAGCGGCAACGTCCGCGCTTGCCAGCGACGCAGTCGCCGCGCTCGCCCGACTTGACTTCGCCGAACCGTTGGACTTGCCCGCCGACAGCGAGCGGCTTGCCCTTGTGCCGCCCGCAGTGGAGAAATTTCTGGCTGCTCGGGAAGCGCAAGAGGCAGCACGCCAGCGGTTTGTTGCTGCCGCAGATGATCCCAATGCTGATACCGTAGCCGTTGGTGCCGCGCTACGTGCCGCGCGTACGGCCATGGCACTGGCTGACGAGGAATTGCGTGCCCTTTGCGCCCCCAACCCGGCCCATCCGGTCGAAACGACACCCGCTGTAACCGCCTTGTCTGAACCGGGACCGGAGGTGGTTGCGGACGTTGCTGTTCCGCCCCCATGTTCGCCAGCCTCCGTGGAGCCGCCACCCTTGGAACCCGCAGCGCTCGTGGGGTCCGAGCCGCCGGCTGTGCCCCTGTCTGAACCGGCTGTTGTGGTGTCAGAGGCTGGGCCCCCGCTAGAGCCGGACCCGGTTGACGTGCAAGAGGTGGCAGACCTACATGAACTCAGCGTCCTCCCAATCGAACGCTACCCTGTGCCAGTGGAGGCTGCAACTGAACCTGCGCCGGCAGTGCCGGCAATTGCGGCCAACCACTGGGACGAGTGGGTTTTCCAGGCCATGGAAGCGGGCCGTATTGCCTTGGCCCTACAGCTGTCTCACGGACGCGAAGCGGCCGGAGCAGCAACGCCGGCAAGCGTGCCGTCCGCCGTCCTCGAAGCGTTGCACATCGGTTCCGTTGTCTGGCGCAATTGGGATAGCTCCTTTGCCGAGTATAACGTGGCCGCAGCGGCCCTGATGGACCTTAATGAAGACTGGCGCAGCGATCCCGGCATCGCCGTGCTGAGTGCGGCAGGAGCGTTGCGGCCGGCCCTGATGTCCGATGTGGCCCGCCATATCCTGGGCCAGTCCCGGGTCGAAGGCCTGGCGGCGCCCATGCATGCCCTGGCGCAGATTTGCGAACAGGTTGCCAACGTGGGGATCACCGATCTTGCCGGCCTGGCAGCACCGCCGAATGCAGCGGAAATTCAGCGGCGCCGACGCGCAGCGGAAACCTCACTGCGCAGCTGGCTGGAGCAGGCATCAACCCGCACCACCAACTTTGGCCGGGCCAGTGCTGCATGGCGTGCCCTGGTCGCGCCTGATGGCGCTCTGGGCGAGACGGTGACAAACCTGCTGAAGAACCCGGAGCGCGCGGCGTCGGCCGCACGCGAGCTGCTGGAACGGCTGGAATATGCGCCCGAGGACCTGGTGGCGGAGGCAGACCTTGCCATTTCGGCGCGGTCGAAATTGAGCCCGATCGAAGGCGCTGCACGCAAGCGGCTGCTGGCCCTGCTGTCGGATGCCCGGGAACGCATCGACGGTTTCCTGAACGCGATCCCGGCATCGGAAACCCGGCCGGACCGTCACAAGGCGTTGCGGGGGCAGGTGTTGCGGGCATTGAGCGCCGCTGCGGATGCTGTCGCAGCATTGCCAAGCGCCCAATGGGATGTCGGATCCGCCGTGCGGATCTATGGCGATGCCACTGCCGCGCTGGTGCGGGTGCTGGAAGGCCAGGAAGACCCGGCTCTGGTGGATCGTGCCAACCAGCTCATGCACGAGCTCGCGCTGCTTGCCCATTTTCCCCTGAACGGACGCGCAGCAGTTGCCTTCGATGCCGACCATATCCAGAATGTGCTGGATCTGGAGGCCGCCATGGCCGGACTTGATGGCAGCATTCCCACCGAGGTCGAGGCCTTTGAATCCGCTTTGCGGCTTGGCAATGTTTCGGCAGCAAGTCTTCTGAGCCAGTCGCAGCCCGATCCGGTGCGTGCCGGCGAGCGGATCGAAGCTATCGTCGAACCACAGCGCAAGCAGCTGAAAGAGCGGGCGCGAGAGCTTCGCTTGCGGCTGGACGACTTCCAGGCATCGCTTTCCAATGAAGATCCGCTGCCCGAGCAGCTGGAGCGGGAAATGATGGCCTTCGAGGAGGACGCCATCAACAGGCTGCCGCGTGAAGCCACGGGTGACGACAGCATCAACGATTTCCCGTCTGCGCGCACCCGGCTGGACTTGATTGCAGCGCGGCTTGCAGCCGCCCGCGCTGCCCGGGCTGCCGATCTCGACACGCGGATCTGTGTGCTGGAGCAGCAACTGGGAGCGGAGCTGCCGCACTGCCGCCAGATGCTGGACAGTGGCGACCTAGCCACCCTGACGGAGGAGATTGCCCAGATCGAGCGCCATGGGTATTCCGGTAAGGGAGACCGGTCGGCGACGCCGATCCTTGATGCGGCCCTGGCAATCATCGAATCGATGGGCGATAGCGGTCGCCTGGCGCTTCCGGCCCTGGCCACGGCAGCGCGCAGCGGCGCGCGCACGGATCATGTCGATTTCTCCGCACTCCCCCCGTCCGAACGGGAACGGTCAGCGGCACTGCTGAGTGCCTGGCTGGGCTTGCGCCGGGCCATGCCGAATACCGCCGGTCGCATCGACCACGGGCAGTTTGCCGCTCCCGTTCAGGCATTTGCCGAAGCGGTTGGTTTCACCGGCGTTGCCCTGCGCCAAGCCAAGCGCGACCAGCACTGGATCAAGCTGACCCTGCAAACCGACCGTCTTGGTGACCGCAATCTGTGTATCGTTCCCAGCTTCGGCAGCCAGGCCAACGGCAACTACACGCTGCTGCTTGTGGCCGAATCGGCGCTGAACGCACTCAGCAACAACATCATGTCGGTGCCGGATGGCGCCATTGTTCTGGTGATGGGCACCATCCCGCCCCGCATGCGCCAGCAGCTGGCCATTGCCGCGCGCAACGGCAACCGGCCCCTGGCCATTGTCGACGATGTTGCGGTTGCCGCGCTGGCTTCCTTGCCCGATGTCGGTCTCCGCGCCTTTTTCGACAGCGGCCTAGCGTGGGGCTTTGCCGAGCCTTATTCGGATGTGAGCGAACAGACATCGGTCGAGATGTTCTTCGGCCGCGATCGCGAACTGCGCGATCTTGCGCGTCTTGACGGCCCCTGCCTGGTCTATGGTGGCCGCCAACTGGGCAAGACCGCGCTGCTCAAGCAGATCGAGCTGCGCGAACATGCCGGCGATCGTGTCGCCATCTATTGCAAGATACAGCGGATTGGCGAAGCCGAACAGACATCCCAGATCTGGCCCGAGATCGAGCAGCGGCTGGCTCAGCGGGGTGTTCAGCTGGGCGATCAGCCCAGCACTGCCGACCGGCTGCAGCACTGGGTGCAGGCGCGGCCGGGGCGCAGCATGATCATCATGCTCGACGAGGCCGATGCATTTCTCGAAAATGAACTGGCCAATGGCTTCCGGCAGCTGGACCGCATCCGCAGTCTGATGAACGACACCAACCGGCGGGTGAAATTCATCTTTGCCGGTTTGCACAATGTCCAGCGATTCCATCTCGCGCCGAACAGCCCGCTGCTGCACTTCGGTGCGCCGGTCAACGTGGGACCGTTGATGGGCTCCGACTGGGAAGCAGCCCGGCGCATGGCAATAGATCCCATGGCAGCGCTGGGCTTCAGGTTCCAGAATGCCAACGATGCCACCTACATGCTGTCGCTGGTCGGCTTCTATCCCTCGCTCATGCAGAGCTTCGGCAAGACAGTGGTGCGCGAGGCCAACAGCAAGATCGCGCGCCGGGAGGCCAGGGCGCCGCTGCGCATCGACCGGGAGCTGATCAATCACTGTTTCAATCGGCAAGAGTTTCGCGCCGACGTGGTTGGCAAGTTCCGCAAGACGCTGGAGCTCGATCCGCGGTATGAACTGATCACCTATGCCCTTTGGGAAGCGTCACGGGCCGACAGTGGTACTGCAGGCGGCACCAGGGGCTATCCGGCGTCACGCATTCGGGAAATGGCCGACGAATGGTGGCCGGCCGGGTTTGCCGACACCAATTCACTCGAATCCTTCGCGGCACTTCTGGACGAGATGGAACAGATGGGTGTCCTTGCGAAGGAGGGAATTCATTACCGCCTGCGCTCGCGTCGGATCGCGGCAATGCTGGGCACCGCCGACGAGATCAACGACCGCCTGGTGGATTTTCTGCAGCGCAAGCGACCGCCCGTGGTCGATCCGCTCTCCAGCCACAGGCGTATCGGCGGCGTCTGGTCACCGATATCACTGCGTCAGGAGAGCCTGCTAAAGGAGCGTCTGGAGGCCAGTGTCTCCGTTGCCCTGATCGGTGGTGTGGCAGCCAGCGGCATCGCCGAGATCGATGACGCCCTGAAGGCGATGGCCGCCGATTTGGATTGGCCCGAGTGCCGTGTGCAGCGATCGAGCGTGACTGTGGACGAACTGATCCGGCTTGCCGATGCCTATCGCCGCGAAGCGAAGCCCGGGCGGCCGAAGCTGATCCTGGTCAAGCATCGCTGGCCAACCCTCGCCGAACTTGACCGGTTGCGGGGGGAGAAGCTGCTGCGCGACAAGGAGCGCCCGGTTCGGATAGTCTTTGCCGCATGTCCGCTTCCGGCGTTGTTGACCATGCTGCCGCAGCGACCCGACGTGCATCTGCTACAGCTGGGCGCCATGTCGGCAGAAACTCTGCGCCACTGGCTGACCAGGATGGAAATCGAGCTGTTGCCCGATTTTATGGCCGATACCCAGCAGATGCTGCGCACGGTCACGGGCGGCTGGCTGAATGTGCTGGAAGCGATCAAGCGCCCGCCGCAGGCGCAGCGTCATGATCTGGCCTTGCTGCGGGAACGCGCTGCAGCCGCAGCGCAAGCCTGCAAGCTTGCAGATCTGGGCCTTTCCGACGCCTTGCTGGAACGCGCCCGCGAGCTGCATGATCTTGTCGGCGGCGATGCGGTGCCCGTGGGAGACCTGGACGGACTCGAGGATGTGAGCGCTGTCGCCGCACAATTGTCGGTGCTCGGCGTGCTTGAAGCGCCGCCCAATCGCCCCCGGCACCGCCAGTTCAACAGCCTCGTCCACACCCTGCTCGCGGGCTGACGTGATCGGGCTGACGGCAGGCCGCAACACTGGAACGACTGAGGGCAGTCGCTGCCGAGGCCCTGCTGCTCGACACGTTCGATGTGCCAGGTGATCATCCGCCGGATGCCGCATTGTCCGCGGCGATGCAGGCAATGACGGGTCGATTCGACCGCATGAGCGACATCATGGTCGATCCCTCGCTGGGCCATGTGCTGTTTATTGTTACTGGCGCGGCATCGGCCCAGAATTGGAGCAGTGTTGCCGGCCTGTGGGCGAGCAATCGCAAGCGGGCAGCAGGGCCGGCACTGTGCATTATCAATCATGCTGGCCCGGTGCCGGCAGACTGCCAGTGGCTTGATGACGGCAGCTTCATCGGCCCGGCGGAAAGCCTGCTAATGGCGCGCACGCTGCGACGCGAGCCGCCACTGCTGGCCGAAGCCGCCGATCAGGTAGCTATTGAATGTGCAAGTGGCGATCTCGCCATTCTGGAGACGCTGCTGTCTTTGCCGGAGCCGGAGCGTTTCATGCCCGAACACTGGCTTTCACGGCAACCGCCACCTTCGACCGCGCGCACCCTTTGGCGCGGGCGCGAAACGGAAAATGCCATTCGCGTGGCCGTCAGCGATCGCAAATTGATCCGCTCCCGAATCTGGCGTGGCCAGATGCAGATCCTCTTTCCATGGATGGAACAACTGCGGGAACAGTTCATTGCCCGCCATGGAGCAAGAATTGACGCGGGATTTCGTGACCAGAATGGTCAGCCGCTGGACGTTGTCGATTATGAATGGGGGCATCTCACGACAGCGCTGCAACGGCAGAGGCATGACATTCTGGCTTTGAACGCCAATATTATCAGAATATTGCGTAACGCTTTGGCGCATTCCGATCCTGTGGATTATCAACTGGCAAGCCGGGCGTTGTCAGCAAGTCAAAAATTGATGTCCTCCTTGTAGTGAGCCATATGATAAAATTAGGAAGGCGGGCTGCTCCCTGCCGATTTGTACGGGCAATCGTCTGTGGTCCAACAAAGATACAATCGGCGATTATTTCTGCACTTGTTCTGCACGTTTTGGGGTACACGGTCCCAAAATGTTGAAAAAAGGACCACCCGACAGGGTTCGGACCTGTGGCCTCTGCATTCGGAGCAATAGGGCAGTAGGTGGCAGCTTTTCGGCATCGGTCGGGCGCCATTCAATGTCCGATATTGAGGGCGCCAAGCTGACGTGGGAGCCGACTTCGTGTCCGACACCGCTGGTCGAGTCAGTTGTAGGTTGCCATGAAGCTCGTCGGCGTCAGCGATAGGTGCGCATCAAGCGGCGGCCTAATCTCAAAAGCCTTCGGACCACGATCGAAATTCCAGAGGCGCAGCAGACACCAGGTGGCTCGGTTTTCATCGGCCACGGCAAGTTCGTTTCGCGAGATGTGAAACGGGGTGCGCTCCCAGCCGTTGGTCGTCTTCACCTCGATCAAACGGGGCCGCCCATCGGCTTCAAAGCTCGCGATGTCATAGCCGGCGCCGTCACCGTATTCCTCGGCTACCCATCGGATTTTGCGGGCCAAATCGGTGCGGCCTGCACTGGTCAGCACTGATCGTTCATGGAGAAGCACCCGCTCCTCGCCAGCCTTGCCAAGGGCACGATTGCGTGCGTCACGGCCGGCGATATCGAACTTGTTCGCAATGCCGGTCAGGCGTTCGAGCTCGGGCGGTGGTGGTGCATTGCTGCGGGTCGGCGGCGGGCCGATCCAGAGGGTCGCCTCTTCCGCCCAGCCTGCGCCGCTGCTGGCCGACGATTTCGGTGGACGCATTGTCCACGCCTGATTGCGTTGCAGC
>JALOSP010000101.1 GCA_025458365.1 Hyphomonadaceae bacterium | reverse complement strand
CAGGAACATCGATCTTCATGCGCGACCTGAACGACGGCGGCCTGTCAATCACTCACGCTTTCACAGTTTTGACGGTGTTTGCCCTGCCCGGTGCGATCTATGCCATCAAGAAAGGCGCCATCCTGCAGCATCGCGCCTTGATGATGATGCTCTATGTGGGCGGATTGACGATTGCGGCGGTCTTCACCCTGATGCCGGGGCGGCTGTTGCACAAGGTGCTGTTTGGCGGATAGCCGCTCGTTCGTGCTGTTCAGCCTGATGCCGCCAGCACCGCGTGAATCGCAGCCAGCGCCTCCGGCTCATCGAGGATCGGGGCATGGCCTGTGTCTGGCACCGTCGCCACGATCAGGTCCGGCTTGGTCTCCAGCATCCTTGCCTGCGTTGCCGGTGCGAACAGGTCAGACAGTGCACCCCGGATCGAGGCGGTCGGTATCGGCCCCATGGCGGCCCACAGCGGCCAGAGATCGGGGGTCTGATCCGGCGGGTTCAGCCGGGCCATGACGGCTATCGCCGGATCATAGTCGAACTCGATCCCACGATCTGTCTCGACACAGGTCCGCCGGGCAAAATCGTCCCAGAATGATTCTGGCCGGTTGGGGAAGGCAGTCTCGCCGATCATCCGGATTGCTGCTGTCGCCGTGGCCCAGTCCGGCATCGGCCTGATTTCGCCCACGTAAGACTGGATCCGGGCCATGCCTGCCGGATCGACCTCCGGCCCGATGTCATTCAGCACAGCCCCGGCCATCAGCTGCGGCGCCACGGTCGCCAGAATGGCCGTGATCAGACCACCCATCGAAGTGCCGATGAACACCGCGCGGCTGACCCCAAGTGTGGCCAGAACCGTCATGACATCGCCGACATAGGTGCCGGGATGATAATTCTCCGGCTTCGGGTCACGGTCCGAGCCGCCCCGGCCGCGCACATCCATGGCCAGCACCCGGCGTCCTTCAGCCAAGAGATGCGGCACCAGCGGCGCGAAATCCTTCGCGTTGCGGGTCAGGCCATGCAACAGCAGACAGGGCACACCGGTTTCTGCGGTTTCAGGGTGGTAGTCCTTGACCTGGACCCGAAGACCGTCCGCCATGGCAATCCGGTGTGTCCGGGTCGGGGCTGCATCTGCCATCGGGACTGTCCTCTGCTGTCAGCTATCGTGATGCGGATACCAGTGCCCGCCAGCGCCGAGGACTTCAAGGCCTTCACCGGACGTGCGCACATGGCCCTGTTGCAGCGGCGCCTTGAAGGCCGCACCGGGTACGTCCAGCACATAGGTCGGCTGGGCCAGCCCGGTCAGCTGCTCGCGCAGCGCCGCGACGAGAGCCTGACCACGTGCCACCGGCAGCCGGAAGTGGCCCGTGCCCGGCGCCATATCCGGGTGGTGCAGATAGTAGGGCTTCACCCGATGGCGCAGGAAGGCGCGCATCAGGGCCGACAGCGTGTCGATATTGTCATTGACCCCGGCCAGAAGCACCGACTGGCTGACCAGCCCGATCCCGGCATGGGCCAGCCGGGCCAGAGCGACTGCCGCCTCGGTGGTGAACTCGTCGGGGTGGTTCGCATGGATCGCGACCCAGACCGTCTGGCGTGCGCCAGCCACGGCAGCCACCAGCCCCGGGGTGACCCGCATCGGGTCGACCATGGGCACCCGCGTGTGCCAGCGGACGAGTTCCACATGCTCGATGGCCGCCAGCCGCTCCATCAGGGCTTCGACCCGGCGCGGCGACAGCATGAAGGGATCACCACCGGTCAGAATGACTTCAGTGATCGCCGGGTCGCTGGCGATATAGTCCAGCGCCGCATCAAGGTCCGCCCCGGTCATCGCCTCGCCCGAGGGGCCGACCATCTCGCGCCGGAAACAGAACCGGCAATACACCGGACAGGCCGACACCACCTTCAACAAGACCCGGTCGCGATAGCGGTGCACAAGGCCGGGCAGCGGGCTGAACAAGGCATCATCGATCGGCGGTCAGCGCGGCAAGGGTGTCCAGCGTGGTGGCGGTGCGCACGGTCATGGCGCGGGGTTAGGCGAGCCGTCCGGGCGGGGCAACCCCTCCTTAACCAGCTTCGCGCACCAATCAGGCGATGAATGCCCGGTCCTTCCGCCTGTTTGCAGCCTGTGTGCTGGTGCCCCCTGCCCTGCTGGTTGCCACCGCCCCAGCCTGGGGCCAGACAGGGACTGCGGGCCCAGTGGACCGGCCTGCAGCAGGCACAGACGGGTTCGACCCGACCAATCCGCCAATCACAGTGACCGTGCGCCCGCGCGAGACCCTGTTTGCCGTCGCAGAGCGCACCCGATCGCCGGTGTCCGGCTTGATCGAGGCCAACCGCTTGCGTCCGCCCTACGCGCTGCAGGCCGGGCAGTTGCTGATCCTGCCGCCACTGAAGGTCCATGTGGTGCAGCCCGGTGAAGGCCTGTCGCAAGTCGCGGCGCGCTATTCGATCGACCTGCGTTCATTGCGGGTTTTCAACCGTCTGCCACGCGACGCCGTGTTGCAACCGGGCCAGCGGATCGTGCTGCCGCCACTGGTGCGCGACCGCTACAGTGGGCTGGAGCCACAGGATCTGGTGGACCTGCTGTCGGCCGAAATCGCGGCAGGCCGGCCTGTCCCGCAGGCGCCACCGCCCCCTCCACCACCCCCGCCACTGCCCACTCCACTGCCCTCTCCACTGTCACCTCCGCCGCCAGCGCCGGGCCTGACACCACCGCGTCCGCAGCCACTGCCCGGTCCGGTCTTGCCACCGCCGCCACCAGCGCCACCCGCCAGCACACTGCCGCGCCGGGTGGACATGCCGCCCCGCCCCGACGGCAAGAGGTTCAACTGGCCATTGCGCGGCCAGATCGTGGAAACCTTCGGGCCCAAGCCCGGCTTCCGTCAGGTTGATGGCATCGAGATCGAAGCCCCGCTGAATACTCCCTTTGCAGCGGCGGCCGATGGCGTGGTGGCCTATGCGGGCAACGAACTCGACGGCTATGGATGGCTGGTGCTGGTCCGGCACGCGGAGGGCTATGTGACGGCCTATGCCTATGCTTCGCAGCTCGTCGTACACGTTGGGGACCAGGTGCGCGAGGGCCAGACGCTGGGCGCCGTGGGCCAGACCGGTCGGGCGCCATCGCCGCGCTTGCACTTCCAGGTCAGAACACGTGGCGCGCCCGTGAACCCGGTCACGCTGATGCCGTCCATGCCAGCTGGTACGGGGCCAGCCGGTACCGGGCCGGCCGGTACGGGGCCAGCCATGAGGGGAACCTGACGCCGGGCGGCTGCAGAACGCTTCACCCGTCGCATGAACCGGGCTAGACACCAATCATGACCGATCTCGAACACGACCTGCGAACCCGTGCTTGCAACGCCCGCGACCGCTCTATCGAACAGCTCTATGCCGACACAGGCCGGCTGGACGACCTGACGATGCAAGTCGGAGGACTGGTGTTCGACTTCACCAAGCAGCAGGTGGACCGCGCGGAACTGGACCTGCTTGCCGGTTGGGCGGCCGCCCGTGACGTGACCGGATGGCGCGCGCGGCTGTTTGGCGGTGAGCCGGTGAACAGCACGGAGGGCCGGGCCGTGTTGCACCCGGCCTTGCGTGATCCAAGCCGGTCATGGGCGGCTCTTGGCGAGGATGTCAGCGCCGACACTGCGCGGTCACAGGCTGCAGCCACCGCTTTTGCCAATGCTGTGCGCGATGGCACTTACTGCGCCGGCGATGGGCGGCCGTTCAAATCCATCGTGCATCTGGGGATTGGCGGGTCTGATCTGGGGCCAAGGCTGGTGCATGAGGCACTGGCACCGCTGGGCGGCGGGGCACTGGACTTGCGGTTTGCCGCCAATATCGAGCCGCACGAACTCAATGCGGCACTGCACGGTCTCGACCCGCGCGAGACGCTGGTGGTGTGCGTCTCCAAGACATTTACCACCATCGAGACCCTTACCAATCTGGCCGCAGTCCGCGCATGGATGTCTGGAGCGGTAGCTGACGACGGCCCGCATCTCGTCGCAGTCTCCGCCGCACCCGATACCGCGGTCATTATGGGTTTCGACCGGGCGCGCGTGTTCGATTTCCGCGACTGGGTCGGCGGGCGCTATTCGCTGTGGTCAGCTGTCTCTCTGTCAGTGGAGATCGCACTGGGGCCGGACATAATGGCGGACTTGCGCGCCGGGGCCGCCGTGATGGACCGGCATTTCGAGAGTGCTCCGGTGCTGTCCAATGCACCGCTGCTGGGTGGGCTGCTGGGCTGGTGGCACCATGATGCGCTGGGCCTGACCAGCCGGGCGATCATCCCCTACGCTCGTCGGCTGCGCCTGCTGCCGCAATTCCTGCAACAGCTGGATATGGAATCAAACGGAAAGCGGGTGGATCGTGATGGACGGCCGGTTACGGTATCCGGCCCTGTGGTCTGGGGTGCCGAGGGCACCAATGCCCAGCACGCCTTTTTCCAGCACCTGCACCAGAGCCCGATGGTGACGCCGGTGGAATTCATCTGTCTGGCAACCGATACCGAAGGTGCGCCAGACCGCTCGCGCATGACACTGGCCAATGCGCTTGCCCAGGCCGAAGCGCTGATGCGGGGCAAGCCTGATCAGAATGCCCCCCATCGCGCTTTCCCCGGCAACCGCCCTTCGAGCATGATCCTGCTGGATGCACTCACCCCCGACGCACTGGGATCGCTGCTGGCCTTCTACGAGCATCGCACCTTTGTCGAAGGCGTGCTGTGGGGGATCAATTCGTTCGACCAGTGGGGCGTGGAACTGGGCAAGGTGATCGCCCGCGAGATCGATGCAGACCTGCAAGCGGGCCCCTCACCCGCACGTGACCCGGGCACCGCTGCCCTGATCCGGCGATTGCGCATTCGGTGGAGTGATGGCACAGACTGAAGCGTTCACGACAGTGTGAGGGAGCGCCGATGCCGCAATACGACATGATCCTGCTGACGCCTCAGGAAGCGGCAGGGGCCGATATCCTGATGCACACCGCAGGCTCACCCTTGAAGCAGGGCGGTGGCGACGAGACCCATCGCTGCGGGCGCTGCAAGACAAAGCTGCTGGTCAGCGTCGCCCATGCTGACGCTCACGATGTGGTCGTGCGCTGTGGCAAGTGCGGCAGTCTCAATACCGAGCCGCATCACCACCACCATTGACCGCGCCACCGCTCCGCATCCGCTATCCCGCAAAGGCGTGATTGGAGCAGGATGCACTTTATGGAACTGTTACCCCACAGATTTGAGGGGCAACCGATGAGTGATCAATACACCACACGCACAAGCCGCAACTATTTCCAGCGGCTCGGCGACAGCCTGGGCGGGACCTTGATCGGCATTGTGCTGGTGCTGGTTTCCATCGGCTTGCTGGCCTGGAACGAAAGCCGGGCAATCAATGCGATCCGGGGCCTGGATACTGGCGCCCGCAGCGCGATCTCCCTGCCATCCGGGAGCGTGGCGGCCACCAACGAGGGACGGTTGATCCATGTCACCGGCACTTCTGCAACCGGCGGACCGCTGGATGATCCGATCACCGGGGCGTCAGTGGCCAATGCACTGATCCTGACGCGTCAAGTGGAGATGTATCAATGGACCGAAACGTCAAAGGCCGAGACCCGCGACAAGGTCGGCGGAACCCAGGAAACCGTGACCACATACACCTATGCCAGAGGCTGGTCTGACGAGGCCCAGGATTCCACCCGGTTTGCCCAGCCGCAAGGTCGGACCAACCCGCCAATGGAGCTGAGTTCTGGACGCATCCAGTCGACATCGGCCCGGCTCGGCGCGTTTGCGCTGGGCGGCAAGTTGCTCGACCGGCTGAACCCTGAAACGCCTGTGCAGCTGACTTCCGCACCAGACGGCTGGCGCCTTGTGGCTGGCGGCCTGTATCGCGGAACAGGCACACCGGAAGCCCCACAGATCGGAGACCTGCGCATCAGCTACCTGCATGTCCCCGCCGGCGGCCCCTTGAGTGTGATGGGACGCCAGACCGGCGGCGAGATCACCGGCTGGACCGACAACCGGCAAGGCTATGAAGTCCTCCTGGTTGCTCAAGGCACCCTGTCGATCGGCGAGATGGTGAAGACCGAAAAGGCCGCTGAAGGCGTACTGACGTGGGTGTTGCGGGTGCTGGGCATCGCCCTGTGCTGTGGCGGGTTCGCGCTGATCCTCGGGCCCCTGTCGGCGCTGGGGAATGTCGTGCCGCTGGTGGCATCAATTCTGGGGGCAGGCACCGGGCTTGTGGCGTTCGGGCTGGGCACGGGCCTGTCACTGACCGTGATTGCGATTGCCTGGTTTGCGGTGCGGCCTCTGGTTTCGGCAGGCCTGATCGCTGGCGCCATTGCGATCTGGTGGTTCACCAAGGGCAAGCGCAAACAGCCAGCTGCCGCACCGGCTGTCTGATCACAGGTGAAACAGGGTGCCGTCATCAGCGTCAAAGCTGATGGCGGCCAGCGCGGCCTCCACTGCGTCGGCCACCGGACGCTCAGGCTGGACTGCCAGTCTGGTAGCGCCATGCGGCACGTCACCGTCCGCGCTCGCAATCACGATCAGCCCGGCCTCGACCAGCACAGGTGCGATCGTTGCGCTGTCTGCATGATCGAGCAGGAAGGTGCGCTTGCCCTTGTGATGCAGCCGGAGTTCCAGCGCCTGGGCGACCGCCTGGCGATCCTGCCGCGACGCCCCCGTCAGCCAGACCAGTTTGGCCGGGTGGCCGTTCAACCGTTCACGCGCTGTCTGATCGACGCGGACCTGCGTGCTGCCCACGCGTGATGCCGCATGGCGGCCCGCGCCTCGAACCATCCCCGCAGCCAGCGTGGCATTGGTCTGCCGGTCAATCAGGATGAAGCTGCCCAGCGCACGGGTGATGCCAAACGGTTCGATCCCCAAGGCCCGGTCGAGCGTGAGGGTGACGCGGGCAATGTCGTTGCTGGCCAGCGCCGTTGCGGGCATCCGGGCAAAGGTGTTCACATCCAGCCGGTAGTCGATGGCCGACATCGCCGCACCGGCCGAGGCGGTGCCGCACTTGATCAGCATCGACCGGCCCGGCAGCCCCGCGCGGGCGTCCATCCAGACGATGTCAGCTTCCAGCAGGTCAGCACCCGGTAGCGGGTCTGCGGCACTGACAAGCACGTCGCCACGTGAGACATCAACCTCCCGGTCCAGCGTGATCGTGACCGAGCGCCCTGCGGCAGCCTCCCCAACATCTGTTGCCCCAATCAGGATCCGGGCAACTTTGGCTGTCTGGCCAGAGGCTGATACGGCCAAGGTGTCACCGACCGCTACTTTCCCGGCCTCGATCAGGCCTGCATATCCCCGGAAGTCCAGATGCGGCCGGTTCACCCACTGGACCGGCAGGCGCAATGCGCCGCTCAGCCCAACTGGCGCCAGCGGCACCGTGTCGAGATGATCCAGCAGGCTTGGCCCCCGGTACCAGTCCATCAGCGGCGAGCGTGTCACCACATTGTCGCCAGTCAGCGCCGACATCGGGATCGGGGTGATTGAAACAAATCCCAGGTCCGCGGCGACACCAGCGAAATCGTCAACGATACTGTCGAACCTCTCCCGGCTCCAGCCGACCAGGTCCATCTTGTTGACCGCAAGCACCACGTGGGCCACGCCCAGCAAAGAGGCGATGCACGCATGTCGCCGTGTCTGGGTCAGGATGCCAGTGCGCGCATCGACCAGCAGCACCGCCAGATCGGCAGTGGAGGCGCCGGTGGCCATGTTGCGGGTATATTGCTCATGCCCCGGTGTGTCGGCCACGATATAGCGCCGACGGTCGGTGTTGAAGAAGCGATAGGCCACATCGATGGTAATGCCCTGCTCACGCTCGGCTGCCAGCCCGTCCACCAGCAAGGCGAGATCGA
>JALOSP010000100.1 GCA_025458365.1 Hyphomonadaceae bacterium | reverse complement strand
CCGCTGATCGACGGATTGCAGTCCGGGCGGGCCGATTTCGTCCGCCGGGTGACAGGCCTTTACCGCCAGCATGGCCCGCAGGCAGCTGCAGACGTGGCAGCCGGGTTTGCCGCGGGCAACGCTGATGCTGTGGCACGGGCAGCGCATGCCTTGAAGTCGATGAGCCTCAATCTGGGGGCCAAGACGGTGGCCGCTCAGGCCGCAGGGATCGAAGCTGCCGTGCGCCAGGACGGAGCCTTGCCGGGTGAAGCCGATGTCGCTGCACTGTCGCAGGCCGTTCTTGAGACCCTCGCTGCGCTCGACAGGCTGATGGCTGCGACATCGCCCGCAACCGCGTCTGCACCAGTCCCCCCCGCGGCAAGCGCGCCTTCATCTGACGATCCCGACGTGGCGCTCGCCGCCGAGCTGCAGCGGGCCATCTCGCTGGGTCAGCTGTCTGTGTTGTATCAGCCGTTGTTTGATCGCGCGGGCAAAAGCATCGTGAGCTGCGAGGCACTGGTGCGCTGGAACCGGCAGGGCCTGCCGCCAGTCGGCCCCGACCGGTTCATTCCGCTGGCCGAGCATTCGGGCCTGATCCATGGGCTCGGTGCAGAAGTGCGCCGTCTGGTGTTCGAGGACATGAAACGGCTTGGCGGCTTGCCGGTTGCTGTCAATGTTTCACCGGTGGAGCTTGCTTCGACAGGCTTTTTCGAGAGCCTGAGCCAGGAGACCGCCCTGGCAGGGATCGATCCCGGCCAGCTCGTGATCGAGGTTACCGAGACCGCATTCCTGGGCGAGCCAGAGCGCGTGCGTGAGCTGTTCGAGCGGCTGCGTGCCACCGGGATCAAACTGGCGCTGGACGACTTTGGGGTCGGGTATTCCAGCATGACGGCGCTGCGCCGGTTTCCGTTTGACAAGATCAAGATCGACCGCGAGTTCGTCCGGGCGCTCGATGGCGAAAAGCACGAAGCGATGGAATCACTCGCCATCATCCAGGCCATCACCGGCATCGGTCGGGCCATGGGTCGCGAGGTGGTGGCCGAAGGCGTAGAGACCGAAGCCCAGCACGCCAAGCTGCGCGCCTCGGGCGTGCATGCCATGCAGGGCTGGCTGTTTTCCAAGGCAGTCGCCTTGAGCGAGTTGGAAGCAATGCTGGGCCAGAGCGGGCGCCGGTCGGCGGCGGGGTGATGCGCACTACCCCTCGGGCAGCGCTTCCAGAAACCGCACCGGCTCTCCCAGGCCTGGCGCCACGATCACATCGTCGCGCATCACGACACGCCCGCGCACGATGGTGGCGACGGGCCAGCCTTTGGCCTCCATGCCATCGAACGGGGTCCAGCCCGACTTCGAGACGATCCAGTCATCGGTGATGGTGCGGCGCGCCTTCAGATCGACCAGCGTGATGTCGCCATGCCAGCCAACAGCCATCCGGCCCTTGTCGGCCAGACCGAACACCCGCTGCGGGCCGTGGCACAGCAAATCCACCAGCCGCTCCAGACTGAGTTTTCCATTGGCCACATGGGTCAGCATCACCGGCACCATGGTCTGCACGCCGGGCGTACCCGACGGGCTGGCCGGGTAGGGCCGGGCCTTTTCTTCCAGCGTGTGCGGGGCATGATCCGAGCCGATCACATCGACGATACCAGCCCGCAGGGCCGCCCACAGCCCGTCCTGATGGCGCTGTTCACGGATCGGCGGGTTCTGCTGGGCCTTGCCCTGGAGCCGCTCATAGCAATCGGGTGCGGCCAGGGTCAGGTGGTTGGGCAGCACCTCGACGCTGGCCACGTGCTTGTTGTTTTTCAGGATCTCCATTTCCTCGGCGGTGGAGATATGCAGCACATGGATGCGCTTGCCAGCCGCGCGCGCGATCCGCAGCAGCCGGGTGGTGGAGGAGACGGCAGCCTCCACATCGCGCACTTCATGGTGGCTGGTCCAGTCACCGGGCCGGGCCAGGCTGCGCCGTTCGGCGAGCCGGAACTCGTCTTCGGAATGGAAGGCGGCCCGGCGCGAGATTGCCTTGATGATGCGGGCGACACCTTCATCATCAGCCACCAGCAGCGAACCGGTGGATGCACCCATGAACACCTTGACCCCGGCGCAGCCCACCATCTTTTCCATCTTCACCAGCTCATCCACATTGTCGTGGGTGCCCCCGGCATAGAAGGCAAAATCGCATGACATGCGCCCGGTGGCGCGTGCGATCTTGTCTTCCAGCATGGCCACCGTTGTGGTGGGAGGCTCGGTGTTCGGCATTTCGAATACTGTGCAGACCCCGCCCAGCACGGCTGCGTCGGCGCCGGTTTTCAGATCTTCCTTCCACTCCAGTCCGGGTTCGCGGAAATGCACCTGGCTGTCGATGATACCAGGCAGGACGTGCAGGCCCCTGGCGTCGATGGTTTCAACCGCCGAATGCCCGGCCAGATCGCCCAGCGCGCTGATCCGGCCATTGGTGACCGCCACATCCCCGTGGCCTATGCCGTCATGGTTGACCAGCGTGCCGCCAGAGATGATCAGGTCGTGGTGCTGGGCGGACATGGGCGGGGCCTTGTTCTGGGTGGACTGAGGCTTCCTAGTCGATCTGCGACCAGTCGTCCAAGAGCGCTGCAGCGGTGTGACCGGTGCTTGACCGCCACAACCACCAGTCTCACACTCCCGGTCACGCTCTCCAAAAGGACAGGCCCCCTCATGCGGTACAGGTTGAATTCAGCAGGGGTTGCAGCGCTGGCTGGCGTGCTTGCAGTGCTGCCCGCAATCGCCACGGCGGCTGAATGCGCGGCTGACGGGCTGGCACCCATGCCTGCAGCACTCTCCAGCGTGTTGAGTGATCATCTGTTGGCTGCGCGCGGCGAGAGCAGTGTGCGCGGCAAGCTGCCTGCCGGGCGGCGCTATGCGGTGCTGGCCTTTGGTGCGCGCTGGTGCGGACCGTGCCGGGCCTTCAACCGGCAGGTCCGCCCGGTCATCGAGGCTGGTGATCCGGCCCGGCGCGGCTATGCCTATGTGTTCGTCAGCTCCGACCGCAGTGAGCGCGAAATGCTCACCTACAACCGCGAACAGCAGATGGACTGGCTGATGGTGCCACCATCGCAGACCCGGCGCGGCAGCCTGCTGGACTCACTCGGCGGTCCAGCCATTCCCGCACTGCTGGTGGTCGATCTGCAAACGCGCCAGATCATCTGCCAGAGCGCACAGGGCCGGCAGCGCTATGATGCGTGGGGCACATTTGGCGCATTTCGGGAGCTGGTTGGGGAATAGGGTGTCACCCCACCTTCTTGACGAACACGGTCCCCGCCGAATAGCCCGCACCAAACGAGCAAATCAGGCCGAGGTCGCCGTCGGCCAGATCACGGCTGTGGTGGTGGAAGGCGATGATCGAGCCTGCCGAGGACGTGTTCGCATAGGTGTCCAGCACGGTGGGGCTTTCATCCTCGCTGGCCTCATGGCCCAGAACGCGTGCGGCAATCAGCCGGTTCATGTTGGCATTGGCTTGATGCAGCCACATCCTGCGCAAGGCCTCTGGCGCAATCGACAGCCGCTCCATCTCGGCGGCAATCATGGCCGATACCATGGGCACCACTTCCTTGAAGACCTTGCGACCTTCCTGCACGAAGAGCTTGTCTTTTGCCCCGATGCCTTCGGGCGCGGTGCGGTTCAGAAAGCCGAAATTGTTGCGGATATTGTTGGAGAAAGCGGTCTTCAGCTTGGTGCCCAGAATGCTCCAGTGCGGTGCATCACCCACCACATCGGCGGCTTCGATCAGGATGGCCGTCGCCACATCGCCAAAGATGAAATGGCTGTCGCGGTCGGTGAAGTTCAAATGGCCCGAACAGATTTCCGGGTTGACCACCAGCACGCTGCGGGCATGACCGGCACGCACGAAATCGGCGGCGGTCTGGATGCCGAAAGTGGCCGAGGAACAGGCGACATTCATGTCGAAGGCAAACCCGTCGGGGTTGCAGCCCAGCGCATCCTGCACCTCGATGGCCATGGCCGGATAGGCGCGCTGCATGTTGGATGCCGCACAGATCACCGCATCCACATCACTGGCCGAGCGACCGGCACGTTGCAGCGCCTCTTCGGCTGCGGTCACGGCCATCTGGGCGAGGATCGAAATCTCCTCATTGGGCCGCTCCGGGATGCGCGGGGTCATGATCTGGGGGTCGAGGATGCCTGCCTTGTCCATCACATAGCGGGACTTGATGCCGGACGCCTTTTCGATGAAATCGACGGACGAATGGGCCAGGGCTTCGATCGCGCCAGCTGTGATCGCTGCGGCATTGCGGCTGTTGAACAGATCCACATAGGCATTGAAGCTGGCGACCAGCTCCTCGTTGCTGATGGACTGGGACGGGGTGAACAGGCCCGTGGACGAGATGACCGGGGTTGGTGTGCTGGCCAAGGTTGAGGCTTCCTGACAAGTGGCCGCATCTCGGGCGGGCCGGTGCAGCTCATGTGATATCTGGTCGCAGGGTAAACTCGTCAGCAACCGGCGTCGAGCGTGTGCGGCAGATCAGCCTTGCTGTCGCAGCACTACCGCGAGCGCCTCGCCACAGGCGGCGACACGCCCAGCATAGAAGGCCGTCAGAGCTGAATTGGTCTGCGGTTCGGCCACACTCGGGTGGCCGGATTGAAAGGGCGGGGAAGGGTCATACTCCACTCCGAGCTGGATCCGGCGCGCCACCTCTTCGCCCGCCAGTTCGGCTACCACTGTCAGGCCAAAGTCGATGCCTGCAGTGACGCCGCCGCCGGTGATGATGTTGCCATCGCGGACCACGCGCGCCACCACCGGGATCGCACCCACGTCGGTCAGCAGGTCATGATAGGCCCAGTGCGTCGTGGCACGCTTGCCTTGCAGCAGCCCGGCCGCACCCAGCACCAAGGCACCGGTGCAGACACTGGTGATGTATTGCGCGCCCTTGGCTTGGGTTTTCAGAAAGTCCATGAGTGTGGGGTCGGCCATGGCTTGATCGATGCCAAACCCGCCAGGCACGCAGATCAGATCCAGTTGCGGACAGGTCTCGAACGTCACAGTCGGCACCAGCGACAGGCCGCAGTCGGACGGTACCGGATCAAGGCTCGCTGCCACGATATGGCATTGGCTGCCCGGCAGCCGGTGCAGAACCTGCAAAGGCCCTGTGAAATCCAGCTGCGTGAGATTGGGGAACAGCAGGAAACCGATTTGGAAGGTCATGTCTGTGCGCTCCGGTTTTAAAAGCTATTGCCCCCTGAACACTGCAGCGCGCTTTTCGGCAAAGGCTGCCATGCCTTCCTTCTGGTCTTCCGTGCCGAACAGGCCATGGAACAGACGCCGCTCAAACCGCACGCCTTCAGCCAGCGGGGTCTCGAACGCGCGGTTGACCGCCTCCTTGGCCGCCATCACGGCAAGGCGCCCATAACCTGCGATCTGGCGGGCGGCCTTGGTGGCTTCGTCCAGCAATTGGTCGGCTGGCACCACGCGGGAAACCAGACCGCAACGCTCGGCCTCGGGGGCATCCATCATCCGCCCGGTCAGCACCATGTCCATCGCCTTGGCCTTGCCCGCGGCATGGGCAAAGCGTTGGGTGCCGCCTGCACCGGGGATCACGCCGAGCTTGATCTCTGGCTGGCCGAACTTCGCGGTGTCGGCGGCAATGATGAAGTCGGCCATCATGGCCAGTTCGCATCCGCCACCCAGGGCAAAGCCCGCCACAGCAGCAATGATCGGCTTGCGGCAACGGGTGGCCTGTTCCCAGTTGGCGGTGATGAAGTCTGCGCCATAGACATCAGCGAAAGTGCGTGCGGCCATCTCCTTGATGTCGGCACCGGCGGCAAAGGCTCTCGCCGACCCGGTGATGATGATCGCACCGACTGCCGGGTCGGCCTCGGCAGCGGCGAGTGCGGCAGTCAGCTCATCCATCAACTGGCCATTGAGC
>JALOSP010000099.1 GCA_025458365.1 Hyphomonadaceae bacterium | reverse complement strand
AGCAAACGCCCGATCAGCGTGGACTTGCCATCATCCACCGACCCGCAGGTGATGAAGCGCAACAGCTCCAGCCGCGACTGGCGGGCGATATAGGTGGCGATTTCGGCAGCGGGGTCAGGCTTGAAATCACGCGGCGGAGGCACGGCATTCATCAGAAATAGCCCTCCTGCTTCTTCTTCTCCATAGAGCCAGTCTGATCCCTGTCGATGGCGCGGCCCTGCCGCTCGCTGTCGCGCGAGGCCAAAAGTTCGAGAATAACCGACGGAAGATCACCCGCCGCGCTCTCCACCGCCCCGGTCAGCGGATAGCAACCCAAAGTGCGGAACCGAACGGTGCGGGTTTCGATCTGTTCGCCGGGGGCAAGCCGGATACGGTCATCATCGGCCATCATGATGAAACCGTCAGGCCGCACAACCACCGGACGCGGCGCCGCCAGATAGAGCGGCACGATGGGGATCTGTTCGCGGTGGATGTAGAGCCAGATGTCGAGCTCGGTCCAGTTCGATAGCGGGAAGGCCCGGATGCTTTCGCCCGGATGCTTGGCCGTATTGTAGAGGTTCCAGAGTTCGGGCCGCTGGTTCTTCGGGTCCCACTGATGGCTCGCGGTGCGGAATGAAAACACCCTCTCCTTGGCCCGGCTCTTTTCCTCATCGCGGCGGGCACCGCCAAAGGCCACATCGAACCGATGGGCATCCAGGGCCTGCTTCAGCGCTTGGGTTTTCATGATGTCGGTATGGACCGCGCTGCCATGATCAAACGGGTTGATCCCTGCGGCCAGCCCGTCAGGATTGGTATGGACCAGAAGGCGCATCCCGGTCTCTTCGGCCACGCGGGCGCGCTCTTCATACATGGCCTGAAACTTCCAGGTCGTGTCGACATGCAGCAACGGAAACGGCGGCGGCGCAGGCCAGAAGGCTTTCACCGCCAGATGCACCATCACCGCACTGTCCTTGCCGATCGAATACAGCATCACTGGATTGTCGGCAGTGGCGACCACTTCGCGCATGATGTGGATCGCTTCGGCTTCCAGCCGGTCGAGATGGCTGAGGCGATACGGCAGCACCGACAGGCTGACGGTCGTCAAAGGCAAGTCAAAGGGCGCGCCAGTCCGCGCAAGCGCGGGGCGCGCCTCGGGTTGCGTGGTGGCAAAGGCAGCAAGCATCGATCAGCATCCAGCACGAAAGGTCGATCATGCCCATGCTGCATTCCCGCGCTGTCAGCCACATAGCGAACCTGAACGATCCGTTGAGCGCGCTGTGCTGTCACAGGGGCAGGGCACCCAAAAAAACCCGCAGGCGGGCCGCCTGCGGGTTCTTGAATCTCGATCATGCTCTCTGCGTGGTTCAGGCGACGGCCTTCTTCAAGGCGCCCGCCAGATCGGTCTTTTCCCAGCTGAAGCTGCCGTCGCGCCCGGCCTTGCGACCGAAGTGGCCGTAGGCGGCGGTCTTGGCATAGATCGGCTTGGCCAGATTCAGATGGGTGCGGATGCCGCGCGGGGTGAGGTCCATGACCTCGGGCAGCACGGCTTCCAGCTTTGCCTCATCCACCTTGCCGGTACCATGCAGGTCCACATAGACCGACAGCGGCTTGGCCACGCCGATGGCATAGGCCAGCTGGATTGTGCAACGGTCCGCCAGACCGGCGGCCACGACGTTCTTCGCCAGATACCGGGCCGCATAGGCTGCAGACCGGTCCACTTTCGTGGGGTCCTTGCCCGAGAAGGCGCCACCGCCATGCGGGGCTGCACCGCCGTAGGTGTCCACGATGATCTTGCGGCCGGTCAGGCCGGCATCGCCATCGGGGCCGCCGATGACGAAAGCGCCGGTCGGGTTCACGTGCCAGTCTTTGTCCTGCGCTTCGATCGGCAGCACCGGCTCGATAACGGCACGGACCACCGGCTCGACAATCGTTCGGATGTCATCGGAGGTCAGGCTGGCGTCGAGGTGTTGCGTCGACAGCACGATTGACGTGACCGCCGCCGGTTTGCCCTCCTCGTAGCGAACAGTGACCTGGCTCTTCGCATCTGGACCAAGCACGGCGCAGCCGTGGGTACCGGCCTTGCGGTATCCGGCAAGTACTTCAAGGATCTTGTGGCTGAAATACAGCGGGGCCGGCATCAGCTCAGGCGTTTCGCGACAGGCATAGCCGAACATGATGCCCTGATCTCCGGCGCCTTCGTCCTTGTTGCCGCTGGCATCGACGCCTTGGGCAATGTGGGCCGATTGCGGGTGCAGCAACACGTCGATCTTGGCCGTTTTCCAGTGGAAGCCGTCCTGCTCGTAGCCGATCGCCTTGATCGCCTTGCGCGCTGCAGACTTGACCTTGGACTTCATCGCCTTGTCAGAGAGCGATGTGCGCACTTCGCCAGCGATCACCACACGATTGGTGGTGGCCAAGGTCTCGCACGCAACGCGGACCTGAGCGGCATCCATGCCGGACTTGGCGGCTTCACGGAAGAACAGATCGACGACTTCATCAGAGATCCGGTCGCAGACCTTGTCCGGGTGACCTTCAGAGACGCTTTCGGACGTGAAGAGATAGGAAGAACGGGCCAAAGGGAACTCCGGTTTGAACTGCTGGGCTGGCAACGGCTGCTACGAACGCAGTAACCGGCCGCTCATGGATACGATGCCTGATGGCGGAAGCCTGAAGAGGCAGCCAGAAAACAAGCATCAGACTGGTCGTTTAAAAACATCTTTATATGTTGAAATCAACATATCTCCTCGTATTGGCCTGCATTTCTGCAGAAACTCGCCGATCAGGCGAGGCTGCTGGCCAGACGGCTTTCCTTTCGAAAGCGCGGCGGCTAGCCTTTTGAAGCTGTGATGACCCCTGCCGCCACCCTTTCCCGCCGCTTTGTCGAGGCCTTTTCAGGCCATCCCCGGCTGTGGCAGGCGCCTGGCCGGATCAATCTGATTGGCGAACATGTGGACTATTGCGGCGGGCCGGTGATGCCCGGTGCTATCGACCGCAGCGTGACTGTCGCGGCGGCAGCAAACAACACAGGCGCGTTGCGGGTGCACACACCGCTGGGCCGCGCTACACTGCCACTTGACCGGTTCACGGCAAACGGTGACTGGCGTGACTATGTGGCAGGCATGGCCTTTGCGCTGGCAGAGGCGGGCCACATCGAAGCCTTGCAGGGCCATGACTTGATTATCGACAGCACAGTTCCAGTGGGCGTCGGGGTATCGTCATCGGCCGCACTGGAAGTCGCCGTCGGGCTGGCGTTGAGCGATGGCGGCGTCAGCGGTGCAGAGCTGGCGCGCATCGCTCAGCGCGCGGAGAATGACTTTGTTGGCATGCCCTGCGGGATCATGGACCAGTTTGCAAGCGCATGTGGCCAGGCCAGTCATCTGTTGCTGCTGGATTGCGCGACATTGGAGTGTGAGCCCGTGCCTTTCCCGGAGGCCGCCCGGCTGGTGCTCATCGATAGCGGTGTTGCCCACAGCCACGCCACGGGTGCTTACCGCGATCGGCGAGCCGATTGTGAAGCCGCCGCCGCCAGCCTTGGCGTGACCCTGCTGGCTGAGGTTGCAGATCCGGGCGCTCTCGACAGCCTGTCAGGCAACCCGCTGAAGCGTGCGCGCCATGTACTGGGCGAAATCAGACGGACCCGGCAGGCCAGAGACGCGCTGATTGCCGGAGACCTGGCCGGTGTCGGCAAGCTGATGAATGAGAGCCATGCCAGCCTGTCTCACGACATGGAGGTGTCAACACCGGAAGTGGACCGGCTGGCTGGGTTGGCGCAGTCCACGCACGGCGTGTTTGGAGCCCGGATGATGGGTGGCGGATTCGGCGGCTCCGTCATCGCGCTGGTCGATGCCGAGGCGGAAGCGGAAGTCTGTGCGCAGCTTTCGGCACAGTGGTCACACGCGAGTGGGCAGGACGCCACAGTGTTTTCTGCTGCAATCGGGCAAGGTGCAGGCGAAATCGTACCATGACAGCGATTGCGCCGCACCGCAGACTGAACCTCCTGACAGGCGACTGGGTGCTGGTCTCGCCGCATCGCATGGCAAGGCCATGGCAGGGCGAGGACAGCCCGGTTCAAGTGGAACGCGGAACATCGCACGATCCGGATTGCTACCTGTGTCCGGGCAACACGCGGGCAGACGGGATCGTGAACCCGAACTATGGCGGTGTGTGGGTGTTCGACAACGACTTCCCCGCCTTGTTGTCCCCGGACGGCGAGGTTGCAGCGCTGCCCGGTTCGGAGGAGATTCTGGTCGGCGCGCCTGTGACCGGTGTCTGCCGGGTGATGTGTTACAGCCCCGATCACAGCCGCACACTGGCCCGCATGGAACGCGCCGGGCTGGAGGCCGTGGTCGAAGCCTGGACGGCCCAATGGCAGGAGCTGTCAGCCCGGCCCGACATCGCCGCCGTCACCATCTTCGAGAACCGCGGTGCAATGATGGGGGCCAGCAACCCCCATCCACACGGCCAGATCTGGGCGACCAGCATCGTGCCGGATGAGCTGGCGCGCGAGGCCGTGCGGCAGGCCGGCTGGATGAACCGCCGCGGCTCTGCGCTTCTCTCTGACGTCCTCGACCGTGAATTGCGTGAGGATCGGCGTATCGTCTGGAGCAACCCAGAATGGGTGATACTGGTGCCTTATTGGGCGGTGTGGCCGTTCGAGACCCTTGTGCTGCCGCGCAGGCCGGTGGCTGATCTGGCGGCGCTGGGAGATGCCGAGCGCAAGGGACTGGCCGAAGCCGTGGGGCAGCTGACCCGATTGTATGACCGCGTGTTCGACACACCGTTCCCCTACACGATGGGCCTGCACCAGCGTCCATGTCAGGGTCCATCAGACGGCTTTGTCCTGCATCTGCACGCCTATCCCCCGCTGTTGCGCGGTGCCACGGTTCGCAAGCACATGGTGGGGTTCGAGATGCTGGCCATGGCCCAGCGCGATCTCACTGCCGAAGCAGCAGCAGTCCGGTTGCGGGATTGTAGCAAGGCGGTGGCCCCATGGTGAGCCGGAACGATCTTTCGGTGATGGCCCAGATTGCGGTGGATGCCAGTGCGGTGATCCTGGCCGTGCGTGCGCGCGGCTTTGTCAGCCGCACCAAAGCCGACAACAGCATCGTGACCGAGGCCGACGGGGCTGCCGAAGACCTGATTCGCGCGCGCTTGGCCCGGCACTGGGCGGATATCCCGCTTCAAGCCGAAGAGGCGATGGCCAATGGCAGCGGTTTTGACCCCAGCCATCGCTACTTCTGCGTGGACCCGCTGGACGGCACCCGCGACTTTGCCAGCGGAGGTGATGACTTCACGGTCAATATCGCGCTGGTGGAGGCAGGACGCCCTGTCGCTGGCGTGGTGCACGTGTGCGTGACCGGTGCGCTCTATGCCGGTCTGGTCGGGGAAGGGGCGTGGAGGGCTGATGTGCGGGCCGGAAGCGATGCGGCACAAGCCGACTGGCACGCCATCGCAACCCGCCCTTATCCCCTGGCAGGATTGACCGCTGTCGTCAGCCGGTCGCACCTCGACCCGAAGACCCGTGCGCTGCTGGACCGGCCCTGCATCGCAGAATCACTGGCCGAAGGATCGTCCATGAAATTCTGCCGTGTGGCAGAGGGGCAGGCTGACCTCTACCCCCGTTTCGGCCCGACCATGGAATGGGACACCGCCGCCGGGCACGCGATCCTCACGGCGGCGGGCGGGTGCCTGCTGCAGCCCGACGGATCACCTTTTGACTATGGCAAGGTGGACAGCGGCTTCACCAATGGCCCTTTCCTGGCCTGGGGACGCGCGCCGGTGTCGCTGGACGGTGCCGTCGGGGATGTCATCAAGGACGGGTGAGCATGCAGGCTTTCAAGGCATCTTTGGGTGGGCTGGGTGACCTTTTCTCACGCGAGCTGCGCGGTCTGCTTGCGCTTTCGGCCCTGCTCTCGGCCATCTTGTTGGGCG
>JALOSP010000098.1 GCA_025458365.1 Hyphomonadaceae bacterium | reverse complement strand
ACGAGACTGTCGCGATCATCGACCTGGCCCTGGCGCGGTTTGGTCCCCCCCGATCTGACGCGGCCTGAGGCCGGCCGGCCCGCACCGTCCGTCCGGGGTTTCCACCAGCCGGGTGCGAAACAGGCGCACATGCTGGCTGGCGTTGCGCGCATAGTGGGTGTCAAACCAGTCGGCGAAGGCCGGGTCTGCCACCAGCGTGTCCAGCGGGTCAGGCCCGGTGCCGCCCGGAAGCACGATCAATCCATTGGGTGGCGCGCACATCAGCGCCGCCCGCCAGGCTGCGGCATTGGCCGGCGTGACGGGAAGCTGAACGGGTTCGGGCGGACGCCAGCTGTCAGCCTGCAGGCGACTGGAATCAGGCGGATGATCTGCGAGAATGACCATCACCTCGCCGGGCGTGCCGCTTTCGAGCAAACCAGTGGTTTCAGTGATGGCGGGGGCCGGACGCTCGGGCTTTCGGTCCCAGGGGCGCATCACCAACAGGCCCGAGGCAGCGAGGATCACACCAGCCAGCACCAACAGGCCGATCAGGCGCTTGCCGGTCACGGGCTTTGGCCTGTCGTCGGGTTGGGCGAAACCTGTCCATTGTGGCCGTGCCTGGCCAGAGGCATGCGATTGGACGTCTGGTGACAGAGGCGCACCGCGCACACGCAGACCCGGAGGCACCATTCCGCTGCCCGGTAAGCGCGGGCTTTGGTGCTTGCTGTCCGGTTTCGGGCCGTGTCCGGCCATGGGCGCCTCTTGAGCTCGGGTCTGGAATTCAGAGGCAACCATGATCCTGTGAGATCGAAGCGCACTCTGGTCGGCGACCCGGCCGACACCAGCATAGAGCAATTAAGCAGGCCTTTACCGTGCCTGCGCTGCCGCTTACTGAGCAGTCCAAAATCCACGAGGAGCGCGCCCTGCCATGGCCTATTCACCATTCGATCTCACCGGCCATGTGGCGCTGATCACGGGAGGCAATCGCGGCATCGGGCTGGGCATGGCCGATGCGCTGGCTCGTGCCGGGGCAGGGGTGGCGATCTGGGGCCGCAAGGCAGATGCCAATGCGGCGGCTGTGGAGGCCCTGTCGGCACACGGCACCGCCGTGAAGGCCTGGCAGGTCGATGTGGCTGACGAGGCCGCTGTTGTGGCTGCCATGGCTGACACTGCCGACACCATGGGGCGGATCGACAGCGTGTTTGCCAATGCCGGGGTCGGGTTTGGCGCGCCGAGCTTTGTCGAGATGAGCACCGAGGTTTATCGCAAGACACTGTCAGTCAATCTCGATGGCGTGTTCTTCACCCTGCGCGAAGCCTGCCGCCACATGGTGGCGCGGGCCAAGGCCGGTGATCCGGGCGGCTCGCTGGTCGGTGTCGCCTCCCTGGCGGCGATCGAGGGCGCGGCGCGCAACGAGGCCTATGCGGCAACAAAGGGCGCGGTGATCTCGATGATCAAGTCGATCGCGGTCGAACACGCCCGCTATGGTGTGCGGGCCAATGCCATCCTGCCCGGCTGGATCGCCACCGACATGACAGAACTGGCCCAGAACAGCCCGGCGTTCAGCGAAAAAGTCATCCCGCGCGTGCCCGCCCGGCGCTGGGGCACGCCGGACGATTTCGGCGGGATCGCGGTTTATCTGGCCAGCGCCGCATCAACCTACCACACCGGCGACACGCTGGTGGTCGATGGTGGCTACGCGATTTTCTGAAAGCTCTTATTCAGCAGCACGCACCATCACGCCATTGCCGCCCCCGGCTCCGGCCATGCGCGGATTGTCTTGGGCCTCGTAGCGCGGGGTCATGCCTCGGGCGAGGCGTTGCAGGCTGGGCGCCTGCTGGCCCAAACGCGCATGATAGATCCACACGTTCGACAGCACGCGTTCGGTATAGACCCGCGCCTGGCCGGACGGGATCGCCTCCATGAACAACAGGGGATCATCGCTGCCACGCACGCTGGCGCTCCACCGGGTCACGTTGCCGGGTCCGGCGTTGTAAGCCATGATCGTGCGGATCAGGCAATTGGAGATCACGCCCATTTCCATGGTCTGTTCGAGATACCGCTCACCCAGCTCCACATTGAGCTGCACGTTGAACAACTGGTTGGGATTGCGCCGCAAGTCGGGCCGGTCGGTCATCCAGGCGGCCGTGGCGGGCATCAATTGCATCAGCCCGCGCGCGCCAGAACGCGATACAGCGCGTGGATTGAACTGGCTTTCCTGGCGCATCACGGCAAACACCAGCGCCCGGTCGAGAACCCACCCGCCTTGCGGGGCGATGTCATCGGGCACCGGATAGGCGCGCGCCACCATGGCTGCCGGGCTGACCGATGCAATGGTCTCGACCACCGGCTCGAGCGACAGGCGCGAGGCCAGGGACAGCCAGGCCAGGTCCTCGCTGGCGGGCGACTGGCTCCAGCCAGTGGCAAGCTGGCGGGCGGCCAGATCGGTGCGGCCCAATTCGACCAGGGCGGCGGCCCGGCGCACATGCTCGTCGCCAGCCAGCAAGGCAGTTTCGGCGCGCGTCCGGTCTGCCTCAGAGGGCACATTGGTGGCGCTCCAGCGGCCCAATTGCTCCAGCGCCAACTGGCCGTAGAACGTCAGCGGCGACGTCGCGGCTTGCTCCAGCATGCGTGTGCGTGCGGCTTCATCGCCGTTGCGCGCCGCAGCACGGGCCGCCCAGAAGGCACCGGCTGCCCTCGTCCAATCGTCACCGAATTCCCAGTTGGCGGCCTGGGTGAAATAGGTCTGCGCCTGGGTGAAATCGCCTGACCGCCACGACGCAAGCCCACCGATCCAGCCCGCCTGACCGGTCAACGGCCCGTCGATCAGGACAGCCGCCCGCTCCAGTGCAGCGCCATCATTGCCGGCGTAGAACTGGTCGGCCATCGCCTGGATGCGGTCCTCATCGGCATTGGTGCGCCACGACGGGCCGGGATCGGGATCGAACACGGGCTCGCGCAGCTGGCCCATGGAACGGCGAGCCGCCACTGGAAGATCGGTTGTCGGGCCGGAAAACACCACGGTGACGGGTGTGATCGCCTTCTCCCCCGCCACCGGCCCGGCAGGTGTAACCGCTGCGATGGCTGTTGGCGCACCTGCAGGCGCGCCTGACAATGCCTCGGCCACCAGCGGCACCAGCACCGGGTTGGACAGTGTCGGCAAAAGGGCGTCAACTTGCTCACGGTTTCCAGCGGAGGCCGCAGCAAAGGCGGCATGATAGATCGCTTCATCGGATGGCTCGAGCAGGTCCGGCAAGCCTGTGGCGTGGGCGGTGGCGAAACTGGCGGACATGCATCCGAAGGCGGCGGCCGTGGACTTCAACAGGCGGTACAAGGTCAAATCACAGGTCCTCTTCTGTCCGGCATTCTGCACAAACCCCCAGCATCGAATTGGCGCGCCAACTGGATGGAGTCGCCCACCCAAGCCGTGCGCTGCTGCACCTAATCGGGATTCTCCGGCATGCCAAACCGTTAACGATCACAATCCGTCAACAAAGCTTAACAAATCCTTCCACATGAGCGGCTTTTCGGCGGGTCTGCGCAACAGGTAGGCAGGGTGGAGCAGGCAGCGCGCCGGGATCGGCGGGCTGCCGTCGCCCGGATCCAGCTGGTGGTTCTGGGACTGGCGCAGCTTGGTGATGCCATCGCTGGCGCCCAGAATTGTCTGGGCCGCCACCCCACCCGCCAGCAGCAGGTGGCGTGGACGGGCAAGCTGGATGTGGCGCATCACAAAGGGTCGGCAGATCGCCAGTTCGTCACGGGAGGGTGTGCGGTTGCCCGGCGGGCGCCACGGCACCACATTGGTGATGTAGAGGTTTGTCGCCCGCGACAGGCCGATCGATTTCACCATTGCATCGAGCAATTGACCGGCCTTGCCGACGAAGGGACGACCTTCGCGATCCTCGTCGCTGCCAGGCGCTTCACCCACCAGCATCACGTCAGCGCCAGCGATGCCATCGGCAAACACGGTCATCCGGGCGGTCCGTTTCAAAGCGCAACCGTCAAAGGCTTCGATCGCCGCCCTCAGCGCTTCCAGCGTGGTTGCGCCGGCCGCAGCGGCCTGTGCTGCGGCCACAGCGTCGGATGCGGGCACTGCGTGGGCGCCGACCGCAGGCGCCTTGAAAGACGGGCCGACGGTGCGCTGAATCTGTGGCGCGGGCCTGGCCGGTGCTTCGAGAGTGACATGAGCGACATCGACACCGGCCTCACCCCACCAGGCCAGCAGGTGGCGGGCGGCCTCCAGCGGGGAAACGGTGGCAGGCAGGGTGGCGGGCGGTTGCATCGGCATATGCCTAACATCAGGACCCGCATCACTCCACATTCCAGATGCATCCGGCTGCATCGGTCTGGCGCCCTTGCCCTTGACCCGCACGCCAATCGCCTTTGATAGAAGGATGAGAACAATCAACACTGCCATGCTTGGGGAGCAGTCCAGATGTCAGCCGAAGAAATCGAACGCGAGGCGATGGAGTATGATGTGCTGATCGTTGGGGCCGGTCCCGCGGGGCTGGCTGCATCGATCCGTCTCAAACAGGTCAATCCTGACCTGACCGTGGCAATCCTGGAAAAAGGGTCGGAAGCGGGCGCTCACATCCTGTCAGGCGCGGTGATCGACCCCAAAGCGCTGGATGAGCTGTTGCCGGAATGGCGCGATGACCCGTCCTGCTCGCTGAAGACCAAAGTCACCAAAGACGAATTCATGGTGCTGGGCGAGCAGGGGTCCCTGCCGCTGCCTGCCATGCTGCTGCCGCCGCTGATGAACAATCACGGCAATTTCGTTGGATCCCTGGGTGATTTGTGCCGTTGGCTGGCGGTGCAGGCCGAAAACCTTGGCGTGGAAATCTATCCGGGCTTTGCCGGTGCAGCCGTGGTTTATGACGCGGCAGGTGCGGTCAAGGGCGTGCAGGTCGGCGACATGGGCATCGGGCGTGATGGTGCACCCAAGGGCGATTTCACCCCGGGCATCGAGCTGCATGCGAAATACACGCTGATCGCCGAAGGCGTGCGCGGCAGCCTGGCCAAGCAATTGATCGCGAAGTTCGGCCTGGACGAGGGCAAGGAGCCGCAGAAATACGGTATCGGTATCAAGGAATTGTGGCAGATTGATCCGGCGCAACATCAGCCCGGCCTGGTACGCCACTCATTCGGCTGGCCACTGGATTGGAGCACCGGCGGTGGGTCGTTCCTGTATCATTGGGGCGACAATTACGTTTCGGTCGGTTTCGTGTTGCACCTGAATTACGCCAACCCTTATCTGTCGCCGTTTGACGAGTTCCAGCGGTTCAAGCACCACCCGGCGGTGGTGGACACATTCAAGGGCGCCAAACGGCTGGCCTATGGCGCGCGCGCCATCACCGAAGGCGGGTATCAGTCGGTGCCGAAGCTGGCGTTCCCCGGTGGCGCCTTGATCGGCTGTTCGGCGGGCTTCGTGAATGTGCCGCGCATCAAGGGCAGCCACAACGCAATGAAGACCGGCATGCTGGCTGCCGAGGCTGTGGCAGAGGCGATTGCAGCAGGTCGCGCAGGCGATGAACCTGCCGCCTATCAGGACGCCTATGATGAGAGCTGGGTGGCCAGGGAACTCAAGCTGGTGCGCAATGCCAAGCCCCTGTGGAGCAAGTACGGCACCGCACTCGGCATCGGGCTGGGCGGGATCGACATGTGGATCGGCACGATGACCGGCGGCTGGTCTCCGTTTGGCACGCTGAAACATGGCAAGACCGATGCGGAAAGCCTGAAGCCCGCCAGCGCGTTCAAGCCGATCGATTATCCCAAGCCCGATGGCGTGATCAGCTTTGACCGGCTTTCGAGCGTGTTCCTCTCCAACACCAACCACGAGGAAGACCAGCCCTGCCACCTGACGCTCAAGGACCCGGCGGTCCCCATCGAGGTGAACTACGCCCTCTATGACGAACCGGCGCAGCGCTATTGCCCGGCCG
>JALOSP010000097.1 GCA_025458365.1 Hyphomonadaceae bacterium | reverse complement strand
AAAGCCATCCAGAACCGGCGCCGGCTGTCCACCGAGCGAAGCCCGATAGGCATCGAGTGCCACGGTGATCCCCCCCAGATCGGCGATGTTTTCACCGAGTGAAATGCGTCCGTTCACAAACAGCCCGGGCAGTGGCTCGTAGGTGTTGTATTGAGCCACCAGCTTGTCCGACCGTTCCACGAAGCGGGCATTGTCTTCGGCGGTCCACCAGTCGCGCTGGCGGCCTTGGGCGTCGAACCGGCGACCAGAATCATCAAATCCGTGCAGGATCTCGTGGCCGATCACCGCACCGATCCCGCCGTAGTTCACCGCAGGGTCGGCAGCCGGATCGAAGAACGGCGGTTGCAGGATTGCTGCCGGGAAGACGATCTCGTTGTTCAGCGGGCTGTAATAGGCATTCACGGTCTGGGGCGTCATGCCCCATTCGCGCTTGTCCACCGGCTTGCCCAGCTTGGCGAAATTGTCCTCACGCGACCAGCGCCCAAGCCGACGCATGTTGCCGATCAGATCAGTGCGGGTGATCTGGACGCTGTCCTTGTTGTCCCAGACTTCCGGCACACCGACCTTGACGGTGAAGGCGTCAAGCTTGGCTTCGGCTTCCTTGCGGGTGTCTTCGCTCATCCATGCCAGGGTGCGAAGGCGGGCGCGCGTGGCTGCCTTCACGTTTACCACGAGAGCCGCAATCGCATCGCGCGAAGCCTGCGGGAAGTGGCGGGCCACGTAGATCTGGCCGATGGCGTCACCAAAGCTGCCATTGACCAGGTCGATACCGCGCTTGTCACGCGGCCGCTCGACCGGCTGGCCGGTTTGAACCTTGCGATATTCGAATGAGGCATCCCGGTAGGCCTTGGGCAGGAAGTCAGCCGCCGAGGCCAGAGCCCGCACCCGCGCCCATTCTTTCAAGGTCGCGACCGGCGTCTGGTTCCAGACCCGAACCGTGCCTGCAATCGCGCTGGGCTGGCCCACATTGACATCATTGACCTTGGAGACATCCACACCGGCGCTGGCCAGCATCAGCGACCATGGGACCGAGCTGATTTCGCGCTGCAGCTCATCCAGTGTGCGGGTATTGAGCGTCTTGGTTGGATCGCGGTTGTCGGCACGTGTGAAGTGCACCTCGGCGATCTGCTTTTCAAACTCGAACACCCGCTGCGCCGCAGCAGCCGGCTCGGCATGGCCGGACAGTTCGAACAGGCGGGTCAGGTAGGTCAGGTAGGCCGCTCTCACAACCGGGAAGTTCGACCCGTCCGACAGATAGAAATCCCGCTCGCCCATGCCCAGGCCGCCTTGCGACATGCCCAGTTGGTGCTTGCTGGTATCGCGCCGGTCCGTGCTGACAAAGAACGAGAACGGCATTGCAACGCCGTCAGTCCGGGCGGCCAGCATCAGGAGGGCAAATGGCGTGTTGGCACTGTCGATCACGTCAAAAACCGGTTGCAACGGCGCAAGACCAAGGCGCTCCAGCCGGTCGGTATCCATGTAGGAGGCATAGAGCGCGCCGATCTGGCGCTGCTGGCGGGTCGGGTTGCGGGCAGTGGCGGCCTCTTCCACGATCGCCCGGACCTGCCGGTCGGACAGGTCGCCGAGTGCATTGAATGCGCCAAAGTCTGCCTTGTCTTCAGGAATTTCGAAATTGTCGAGCCACATCCCGTTGACGTGCCGGAAGAAGTCATTGCCGGGAGTCACGTCGCTTTGCTTCTGGGCCAGATCCACACCCCAGGTGCCGTAACGCTCCGCCACGAGGCCGCCGACACTGTCGTCGCGCGACGTGACCTCGTCGAACAGCAGTTCGATTTCGCTGTCGTAGGATAGCGCTGCAGCGCTGTTTGCAGCGACCGACGGGTTGTGATCATGGTCATGGTCCGGATGGGCGGACGCGCCAAAGCTGGCTGCTACAAGGGCCAGGCTGGAAACGCCTGCAATCAACTTCCGCATCATCTGTTCTCCCTCAGGTCAGGCGTCTTGCTGTCATGTTCGGTGACACCCCACACAGTCGCATACTCGCGTCTGCCGCAGGCTGACAGAGGTCGACCCCCGTCGCCAGCAGTCAAGGGAGCTTCATGCAGGCTCCTGTCGCCGGGCGGCTGGCTGATGGGTCGTGCAAGGGTCAGAAAAACCAGCATGCACTGCACATGTGTCGAGGGACATGCAGCGGTCAAAGCAAAACCTGCAACATGAAGCTTCTTTAATGGTCGGCGTGATTCCCGCCTTGGCAAACCCGATGACCATCAGCATTGTTCCCTCCATGCCCACACCTGAGTCCCGCACGGCTTTCGCCAATCTGACATCGCTCGTGCTGCCGGCCACCGGGGCGGCTGCGGCTGGCGGTCTGATGGTTGCCAGCGGCGGTGTGCTGTCGGCTCCGGTGCCTGTCCTGCTTGCAGCGGTCGCAGGCGCCCTGGCCGTCAGTCTGGCAACCCGGCTGCTGCCTCAGCCCAAGCCTGTCGTGATGCCTGATCCTGCGGTGGCCGTAGTGGTCAACCCTGCGATGCCGGTGCCCGGGCGGCTGGAGCGGGCCCCTGGAGTACAGGGGTTTCCGGCCTTCGTGCTGGCCGCACTGGATGCGGCGCCGATGCCGGTACTGATCATCGATTCGGCCTGGCGGCTGCGGGCGGCCAATGCAGCGGGCTTGCAGCGTTTCTCACTCGCCAAGATCGGGATCCGCGCCGATTCCCAATTGCGGCGGCCCGATCTGGTCGATGCCATCGCCCGCGTCATTGCAGGTGGGCCGACCCATGTTTTCAGTCTGGAGACCACCGTCCCCATCGAGCAGCATGAAACTGCCACAGTGGCTCCTTTCGAAGCCGATGGATTGCGTTATGTGCTGCTGACGCTGATTGACGGGACAGAAGCCCGGCGCTCCGAGCGGATGAGGGCCGACTTTCTGGCCAATGCCAGTCACGAATTGCGCACACCACTGGCCAGTATCCTCGGCTGCATCGAAACCCTGCAGGGCCCAGCCCGCGACGATCCGGCGTCGCATGCCCGCTTTCTGGGGATCATGCACGAACAGGGCCTGCGAATGGGGCGCCTGATTGCAGACCTCCTCTCCCTGTCACGGATCGAGATCAACGAGCATGTCAGGCCGACATCGCAATTCGATTTGCGTGCAGGTCTTCTCGAAGCCGTGGAAGCTATCGAAAAGTCGCCACTCGCAGCCGAGATCACGTTCAGGACGGATGTGCCCCAGGATCCGGTGATGGTGCGTGGCGATTGGGACCAAGTCCAGCAATTGATCACCAATTTGACCGATAATGCCATCAAATATGGGCCACCGGGTGGCACTGTCCGGATTGTGCTGGAGCCGGGTCAGGAGCGGGCAGGGGCGGTGGTCGCTGCCGGGCGCCGCTGGGACGATGCCGCGCGCCTGCCACTGACATCGCCCGAACAGGAAACCGGGCGCACCTATGCCGTTTTGCGGGTCGAGGATGACGGACCCGGCATCGACCCGCAACTGCTTCCACGCCTGGCAGAGCGATTCTACCGGGTGGACTCCACCGCCCACCTGGTGCCCGGCACCGGATTGGGACTGGCGATTGTCAAGCATATCCTGACCCGCCACCGGGGCGGCCTGATCGTGGAGACGCGGCCGGGACAGGGAACCGCATTCGGCGCTTATCTGCCGCAGCCGTGATCGACTTCTCGATGCGGCTACCGGCCGTCGCAGAAGTGTCATGGAAATGTTATGCATGCGACGCGACTCCCAACTACGGCGCACCGAAAGAAGTGTGACAGCTGCGCGGCAGCTTCAGGTCGGGGCGGGTATCGATGGCCCAATGGGGCAGTTTTCCTTTCGGTTGGGTCGCTCTGGCGTTGTGCAGCCTGATCGCGCTGTTCGCTTGGCGGGATGCCCACGGGCGTGCCATCGCGCTGGCTGGCGGCAACGAGCGCTTGCACTCGCGTCCGGTGTTTCATGCCGCTTATGCCATGCTGGCCACCTTGCTGCCGGTCCTTGCGGCAGGTGTGGTGTGGCTGATCGCTGCTCCAATGGTGGTCAACAGTTTTGTGGCCGGTGCATTGCCTGAGGCGATCCAGTCGGGTTCTCAGGATGCGCGGGCCCTGTTCCTGATCGATGCCCACAGGCTTGCGGGAGGCGGCATGGCGAGCCAGACCAGCCCTGCGCTGGAGGATGCCGCGCGCGCCATCAACACAGCGCAGGCTGTTTCCGGCGTGATCGGGATGATGTTGCTGATTGTTGCTGGTCTGGCCGGATGGCTGGCGTCGCGCAAGGCGGTGTCAACCGGTTTCAGGGCCCGCAATGCGGTTGAGACCGCCATGCAATGGGGCATGGGGCTTGCAGCCGGGATCGCCATTCTGACCACTGCCGGTATCGTGCTGTCGCTGTTGTTCGAGACCGTGAAATTCTTCTCCAGCTACAGCCCTTTCTCCTTCCTCACCGGGCTGCAATGGAGCCCTCAGGTCGCCATCCGCTCCGATCAGGTCGGCCAGTCAGGCGCCTTCGGGGCAGTGCCGCTGTTTCTGGGGACCGTGCTGATCATGCTGATCGCGATGGTGGTGGCGGTGCCGGTCGGACTGGGTTCGGCGGTCTATCTTTCCGAATATGCCAGCCCCAAGGCACGCGCCGCACTGAAGCCGGTCCTCGAATTGCTGGCGGGCATCCCGACGGTGGTCTACGGGTTCTTTGCCCTGCTCACGGTGGCTCCGGTCGTCCGCGATCTGGGCATGGCGGTGGGGCTGGATGTGGCCAGTCAAAGCGCGCTGGCGGCGGGGCTTGTCATGGGTATCATGATCATCCCGTTCATCTCCTCCCTGTCAGACGATGTCATCAATGCAGTTCCCCAGTCCCTGCGGGACGGGTCGATGGCAATGGGTGCCACCCGCTCGGAGACGATTTCCAAGGTAATCCTGCCAGCGGCCCTGCCGGGTATTGTGGGCTCGGTCCTGCTGGGTGTGTCGCGCGCTCTGGGCGAGACCATGATCGTGACCATGGCGGCAGGCCAGAACGCCAATCTGACAGCCAATCCGCTCGACATGGTGACCACGGTCACTGTCCAGATCGTGACCCTGCTGACCGGCGACCAGGAATATGACAGCCCCAAGACCCAGGCGGCTTTTGCGCTCGGTTTCGTGCTGTTCCTGGTTACGCTGGTCTTGAATGTGATCGCCTTGCGCGTGGTCCAGAAGTATCGGGAAAAATATGACTGACGCTCCGGTTCCAGACGTGACGGGCACCGCACCGGGCGCTGCGGACGCCCGCCGTGCCATGTTGGGCATGCGGGCCAAGGCGCGCCATGCCGCCGAAAAGCGGTTTGGCTGGTTCAGCCTTGCCATGGTGGCGGTTGCTGCCCTGTCGTGCTTGGTGTTGCTGGGCTCGATCATGATCCAGTCGCGCAATGCCCTGACCGAATACCGGCTGGACTTGACGGTCCAGGTCACGCCTGAGAAGGCCGACCCTGCAGGGACCCGCGATCCCGCAACCATCCGGCAGGAGGGCGACTTCTACGGCTTGGTCCAGGACGAATTGCTGCGCCGCTTCCCCGGCGCCGAAGCCAATGGCACGATGTATGACCTGTTCGAGATGGCAGCCCCGGTGGCCGCCGTGCCTCTGGCCCGGCAGATCGCGGCAGACCCGTCTGTCATCGGCAAGAGCCTGCCGTACTTCTCCACCCACCACGACCTGGTGGATCGGCAGAAGGCGGCGCGCGACGCCAAGGAGGCGGCGCGTAGCCGCACCGCGCGCGACGCCGAGACCTGGAAGGGCGACATCGCCAAGGAGACCAGCACGCTGGTCACCAACTAAGGAGCAAGGTTCATGGCGCGCAAAGTGCTTTCCGGTCTGATCCAGGCCTCTAATCCCATCAACGACGAATCCAGGTCGGTGGCCGAGATCCAGGCCGCCATGCTCGAGAAGCACCTGCCCATGATCCACGACGCCGGCAAGAAGGGCGTCCAGATCCTGTGCCTGCAGGAGATCTTCAACGGGCCCTACTTCTGCCCCGG
>JALOSP010000096.1 GCA_025458365.1 Hyphomonadaceae bacterium | reverse complement strand
GATGGTGACGTGGGCATCGGTCTCGTCCAGCAAAGTGTCGGCAAATGCCAGCCCGACAGCTCCAGCGCCAATGATCAGATAGTCCGTGTCGATTGCACTCATGTCAGCCCCTCGCGCCATGGCCGCCGGACTGGACACGGTCAGGGCCCGCATGTCCAATAAAAATGCGTCAGCCTATCCGGCTGCCATACCGCGCCGGTCGGTTCCCGTTGATCAGCATGGCGGCGTGGGCAACCGCACTCAATGGAGACGCGTTGGGGCGCAAGGCCACGAAAACGTCTTCCCAACTCGGGTGGAACTTCTGCTTGAAGCGACGCACACCTTTGAAATTATACAGACGTTCGCCGTATTCGAAGGTCATCCTTGCCAGAGACGTGGCCACTGGCAATTGCGGATCGTGTTCGATGCCCGACAAAGGGGCGGTGTTCAGATCAAAGGCCTTGTATCCCTGCGCCTGAGCCCAAAGGAACAATTCGGAAAACAGGTAATCCATTACGCCGTTGGGCGCATCATCGGATGAGCGCATCAGATCGATGCCGATCCGCTCGCGGTCAGCGCCCGGCCACAGCGTGGCAAAGGCGGGGATCGTGCCATCAGGCGCCATGACCACGGCAACCGGCATGCTGTGGACATAGGCTGGATCATGCGCCCCCAACGCAAAAGCCTTTTCGCGACCGCCATTGCGTGCGAGCCACTGGTTCGAAATCTCGCGCAGGCGCGGCTCCAGATGGCGGGCCGTTCGCGGGCTGTACACTGTCACTGCATACCCGGCTTTCATGTGCCGGTTGCGGTGGGTGCGGATCACCTGCCGGTCCTTGCCGGCCATGGAGAAGGTCGTGAGGTCCAACAGCGCCCGCTCGCCGATCTTGACCAGCCGCAGGCCATGGCGCCGTGCCGCCTCGCCAAACGCCGGGGTCACGGCATAGAAGCTGGGCTTGTAGCGCTCCAGCGCCGCCTTCACGAGAAACGCCTCGATCAGACTGTCGATCTCTTCTGCCGCACCGACCGGTTCGGCCAGCGCAATCATGTGATGGCGCTTGCGGGCAAAGCAGATGGCGCTGCGTGACGAAGGCGACAGCAGGAAGTCCTTGTCGCCGAGGAGACCTGCGATCGCCGGAGGCCCGCCCACTGTGGCGCCGTGCAGGACAGTTTCGTACTGGTACAGGCCCAGCGCCCGTGCTGCATCAATCCCGTGGTCGCGCAACCCGGCCAGGTCCGCGCGCGTATGGGGATGGCTGGTCCCGTCGGCATCAATCCACGTAGAAGGTTGGAAGTTCATGCAAGACCCGATTTCTGCCCGACCTGCGAGAGATGACCTCTGCCTCACGTCATTGCAACACACCTGACCGTGATTACCTTAACAACACCTGATGGAGAAAGCCCCATGCTGTTCACAAAGCGACTTGCCGCCAGCCTGCCTGGCCCCAATGACGCCTTGCCCGGGCGTCCCGATCCGATTGCGACTGCCAAAATCCATCACGTTAGCGGGTTGCCGCTGAAAGGGCCTTGGGCCGACGGGTTGGAACAAGCCCAGTTCGGGATGGGCTGTTTCTGGGGTGCAGAGCGCAAGTTCTGGCAGACGCCCGGCGTGGTGGTCACCGCCGTCGGATATGGTGGCGGGATCACCCCCAACCCGACCTATCAGGAAACCTGCACAGGCCAGACCGGCCATACAGAGCTGGTTCTGGTGGTGTATGACCCGGCGCTGGTCAGCTATGAAGCCCTGCTCAAGGTGTTCTATGACAATCACGACCCGACCCAAGGCATGCGTCAGGGCAATGATGTCGGCACCCAATATCGCTCGGCAATCTACACTGTGTCCGATGTCCAGGCCGAAACTGCCGCTGCCGTCACCGCCCGGTTCGAGGCGGCGCTGCGGGATCGTGGGTTGGGGCCGATCACGACCGAGATCGCACCCGCCGGGCCCTTCTTCTATGCCGAAGACTATCACCAGCAGTATTTGGCCAAGAACCCGGGTGGCTATTGCGGACTTGGTGGGACCGGCGTGTCGTGCCCGATCGGGATCGGGGTTAACGCCTGATACGATCATACTTGATCGGCATGACAACCGGGGTCACTGTAACCGCTGGGGAGGACGCCGGATTTGGCTGATGTGGATGCGGTGATTGTCGGGGCCGGCGCTGTCGGGCTGGCGGTGGCGCGATGCCTTGCTGTGCGCGGGCTGTCCGTGATCGTACTGGAAAAGCACGCCGGGTTTGGCGAGGAAACCTCCTCACGCAATTCCGAAGTGGTCCATGCCGGGATGTACTATCCAACCGGCACGCTGAAGGCCCGGCTTTGCGTGGCCGGGGCGCACGCGATCTATCAGTATTGCGGTGCGCGCGGGATTGAGGCTCGTGCCATCGGCAAGCTGATCGTGGCCCCTGATGCTGAAGATGTCGGGTCCCTGGAGGAATTGCTGGCACGCGGCCAGGCCAATGGCGTGGACGGCATGGCGATGCTGGATGGCCCGGCGATCAAGCGGCTTGAGCCTGACATCGTCGCCGAAGCGGCGATCCACTCGCCCGTCAGCGGGATATTCGACAGTCACTCGTACATGCTGGCGCTGCTGGGCGAGATCGAGGACAACGGTGGGGCGCTGGCGCGGCGCACTCCGTTCGAAGGTGCCGCAATGGTCGATGGTGACTGGCACGTCCGCACCGGTGGCGACAGCCCTACGACAATCAGCGCCAGCCACCTGATCCTGTCTGCGGGTCTCTGGTCCACCCAGGCCGGACATCTGGTTGACGGGTTGCCGCCCGAGCATGTGCCACAGACCTTTTATGCCCGTGGCAATTACTTCCGATATGGCGGCAAGGCGCCCTTCCGACACTTGATCTACCCCATGCCGGGTGCCACCGGGCTTGGCATCCATGTCACGCCGGACCTTTCCGGCCATGCCCGGTTCGGGCCGGACGTACAATTTATCGAAAGGCTGGACTATCAGGTCGACGAGGGTCGAAAGACCGCCTTCATCGATTCGATCCGGGCCTACTGGCCTGCGCTGGACCCGGACCTGCTTGCACCGGACTATTGCGGCATCCGCCCCAAGATCGGCAATGGCGTGAAGGGGTTCGAGGATTTCCGGATCATCGGGCAGGATGTGCACGGCACCGAACGACTTGTCTGCCTGTTCGGGATCGATAGTCCGGGCCTCACATCATCCTTTGCTATCGGACAGCATGTGACAGAGATGGTCGTGCCGCAATAAACAGTCACCCAGTGCTGAGTTGACCGGGCTGGTCCCAGTCCCTAGCTAGGGGGATCACTCTGGAGACACTCCCATGTCCGACGCCACCTTGCAAGAAATCGACGCCTTCGTGAAAGCCAATGATGTGGTCCTGTTCATGAAGGGCACTGCCCGAATGCCAATGTGCGGTTTCTCCGGCACCGTGGTGAAAATCCTCGATGTCACCGGCGTGGACTTCGTTGATGTCAACGTGCTGGCCGACGATGCGATCCGGCAGGGCATCAAGGATTATGCTGACTGGCCAACCATCCCGCAGCTCTATGTGAAAGGTGAGTTCGTTGGCGGCTGCGACATCATCCGAGAGATGTTTGAGACCGGCGAACTGAAGGCCCTGATGCAGGAAAAGGGCGTTACCCTCGCTGCCTGATCGAAGCGCCATGCAAAACAGGCATACAGTACGTGGAAAGGCCGGGATCGCTCCCGGCCTTTGTCATTCTCAGTCTGGCTTTCAGGCCTTGCGCAGTGCGATCAGGACTTCGACTTGATGTAAGCGACCACGTCCAACCGGTCCTGCTCGTTCCGCAGGCCGGCGAACGCCATCGTCGTCCCCTGGATCGTGGCGCGCGGGTTTTCCAGATAGGTCAGCAACTGCTCTTCGGTCCAGGTGATGCCCGAGTTCTTGTTGGCATCCGAGTACTTGAATCCTGGCACGGTGCCGGCCGCACGACCAACGAGGCCGTGCAATGACGGGCCAACCCGGTTTTGGCCCGGCTCGACCACGTGGCAGCTCATGCACTGGCGGAACACTTTCTCGCCATTGGCAACGTCAGCAGCTTTGCCTGCGATCATCACGCTGGCGGCTGCTGCAGGGGCGGCAGCCGCGGCGGTTTCGGCAGCGGCAGGAGCGGCAGCTTCAGCGGCAGGAGCTTCGGCAGCCGGAGCTGCGTCAGCGGTGGCGGTTTCGGCAGCAGGCGCTTCAGCTGTGGCGGCTGGAGCGGCTGGAGCGGCAGGTTCTGTTGCGGCCGTTTCCGAACCACCGCCACCGCAGGCCGTCAGAGCCAGCAGTGAGGTCGCCATGGCAGCAAATTTCAATGTGGTCGTCATACGCACGTCTGTTCTCCCCGATCGTGTCGCACCCGCAACAGGCGGGCCACCGATTACGCCTCCATGACACAGGTCACGTGACGGCAGCCTTCGGAAATAGCGTTCACGGCAAAGAGAGCAAGATGGCTTTTGCGTGATGTCCATTCCGCACTGTCATTTTCTCCCGGCCATCTCATGGCACGGGGGACGTCGTGCGGTCTTCTACTGCTTGCGCCGGGACACCGGAGGCGGCGGGGCAACAAAATGGCCGCGAGGGAAGCCCGTTGCCGGGCGGATGTCGGACAGCACCACCCGCGTGATCCGGTTGCCCCGGTCACGGATCGCCCACTCGCTCAGGGTGCGGGTTTCGGTATTGAACGCGACTGTCAGCTCCCCGTCAGCCTCCCTGCGGCGGTCGCGCACCGTGATCATCAGCCTCGATCCAGTCCGCTCGACCCGGGTCACATTGACGTCCTGCGCCAGGTTGATCTGGTCTTTCAGCAGGAAATACAGAGGTGTAGCGCGTTGCGGGTACCGATTGACCGAGCGCAGTCTTGTATCCTGCACCGTGACATTGGTCCCGTCGGCAATCGTCACTAGGGCAGATGGTGCCGCATAGTCCAGCCGCATCTTGTTGGGGCGCAGCATGGAAACCATGCCGCGGCTGGTTCGGCCATCGGGGTCGGTCTGCGTGAACCGTGCGGTGACCGAGCGCAGTGCATTGAATGCCGTCTGCGCCTCAGCGATGGCAGCAGCCCGCGCGGGACCGTCCAGCACCTGTGCAGCGGCTGGCGACACCTGTCCGGCAGACGCGAGCCCGGCTGAGGCCAGCCCGGTGAGCAAGGCGCGGCGGGACATCGGGACAAGGGCGTTCGGGCGGTTCATCTGTACGGTCCTGGCTCGGTTCGGGTCGCGGTGACAGAAAGATACGGCATCAATCAGGCAAAGCGAACCCGTGAAGGTGATGTCACAGGATAGCGTCCTGCGGCCTGACCGGGCGATGAACGGACACAGCCGCTCGCATGACGTTTCAGTAAGGCCCGTGATCTGGCAGCAGCACTTCGCGCACTCCAGCATGGTTGGGTCGGGAAATCATGCCTTGTTCTTCCATCTGTTCGATCAGATTGGCTGCGCGATTGTAGCCGATCTGCAGGCGGCGCTGAATGTAGGAAGTGGATGCCTTCCGGTCCTTGGCAACGAGCGCGACCGCCTGGTCGAACAGATCATTGCCTGACCCGCCATAGGAATCGCCACCGCCGCCCCCGCTGTCCCCATCGTCGGTTTCGGCGGTGATGTCCTCGAAGTATTCCGGTGAGCCCTGGGCTTTCAGCATGGCCACGATCGCTTCGACTTCGGCGTCCGTGACAAACGGTCCGTGCAAGCGTTTGATGCCCCCACCTTGCGCCATGTAGAGCAGATCGCCCTGGCCCAGAAGCTGCTCGGCGCCCTGTTCGCCGAGGATCGTGCGACTGTCGATTTTCGAGGTGACAGTATAGCTGATCCGGGTCGGGAAGTTGGCCTTGATGGTGCCGGTGATCACGTCCACCGAGGGCCGTTGGGTCGCCATGATCAGGTGGATGCCTGCTGCACGTGCCATCTGGGCCAGCCGCTGGACCGCTCCTTCGATTTCCTTGCCAGCCACCAGCATCAGGTCGGCCATCTCGTCGATGACGACCACGATATAGGGGAAGGGCTTGAGTTCGATGTCGATGGTCTCGATGATCGGCTTGCCGGTCACCCGGTCCCAGCCAGTCTGCGCCGAGC
>JALOSP010000095.1 GCA_025458365.1 Hyphomonadaceae bacterium | reverse complement strand
AGCGGGATTGCGCCCGATGGAACCCGGGTGCGCCGGTTTGATCCGCCTGTGGTCGGACGTCAGATCGGTCTGGCCTGGCGCAAGGGTTCGGCCCGGGTGGAAGAGGTGGAGCTGCTGGGCCAGTTGCTGAAAGGTGGCTCAGGTTGACCAGCCCGTTGAATGACTGGACCATCATGCCGTTTCCATGAAACAGCTTGATGGTCTGGCATCCTGATTGAGCATCGTTTTATACCGAAAACCGGTTCCCACTTTTCGGCACGATGCCCTAATTCAAGCGACGGGTGAGACGGTCCAGCAATGCCTGCCCGGCCCGGGCGGTCTCGGGCCTCGGGTCCAATGTGGCCCGCTTTGCCGCGGTTCTCGCTGTGCCGAGCTGGTCGAGGGCGGCAGCCGCCTCGGCATGGTCCAGATGCAACCGGCCATCCCACGGGCAGAGCAGTGCGCGGCGGTGGGCGGCCCGTTCCCATTCGTCCAGCCGTCCGTCAGCTCGGGCGCGCATGGCAATGTTCGTCTGTAACCGCACCGCCATCACCCGGTCTGGCACGGGGCGCAGGGCCTTGGCTTCCAAAGGTTCACCGGCCTGCGTGGCCAGCATCGCGGCAGCCGCCTCGCTCACCAGCGCACCGCCTTCAAACACGTCGATCAGATCGAAACCGTCTGCACCGGTCGCCTCATCTCCGTCCAGCCGCATCAGGAACCGCGCTGGCGTGTTGGTGCCAGCCAGCCGGGCACCGCTGATCGAAGCCACGTGCCGCCAGACAATGCCCAACCCCACCGGCAGGCCCCTGCGCCCGACCAGAATATCGAGAAGGCTGGCATTGCGCGGGTCGTCGAAGTCATCGCGCGCGCCATGGAAACCGAACCGGGCAAAACACACCATGGCGAGCGCTTCGGCGCTCTGTGGCCGGTCGCTGCGGGCACAGGCGGTGAGTTCCTCCAGCACAGCCAGTGCGTCTGCTGTATCGGTGTCAGGCGCATCATGGATCGCGCAACACAGGGCCGCCGCAGTCAGATCAAACCGGCTGTCGGGCTGTTCGCCCAGAGTGGCCAGTGCCGCCAGCGCATCATCGGGTGTGCGCGGGATCATCGCATCGGTTTCCCATGCGCCAGCGCGGGGTCTTCCGATGTCCGCCAGGCATCACAAAGGTGGCGCGGACGCCAGCCTGTGCCGATTGCCACCAGATCAAAGCGCCATTCGCGCGTTGCCGTCCATGGACGCCGTCCGCACCAGGAGCTGGCGGCGCGCACGATCCCGGCCTGCTGGGCCGGGGTGACGGCGAGCTTGGCGTCCTCCAGCGTGCGGCGCGCCTTGACCTCGACAAAAGCCAGCACCCTGCCGCGCAGGGCGATCAGATCGATCTCGCCCGCCGGGTGACGCACCCTGCGCTCAAGGATCGTGTAGCCCTTGGCCATCAGCCAGAGGGCCGCCAGCCACTCTGCCCTGCGCCCAAGCCGGTCGGCCAGGCGCTGACGGGAAGGGGGCGGCATGGATGGGTGTTCGGGCATCAGGCGCACGTCAGCTGGCATCTTTCAGAGCTTGAGCGCGAGAATAAACCACACGCCGTGGCACATTGAACATGGCCGCGGCCATGGCTGCCGCCTGCCGGACAGACACGCCTTCAGCCAATGCAATCGACAGGAGCCGGTCGATATCGGCGCTGTCACCAGATGCGGCTGCCACCTTGCGCGCAGGTGCCTCGACCACCAGCACGATTTCCCCGCGTGGTGCCCCGGCCTTTGCGTAGTGTGCGGCAAGCTCGATCAGGCGCCCATGCCGTGCCTCCTCATGCAGCTTGGTCAGTTCGCGCGCCACACAGGCACGGCGGTCGCCCAGAACCGAGGCCATGTCAGCCAGGCTGTCCGCCAAGCGTGGCCCCGTCTCGAACAGGATCAGGGTGGCCGGGATCGTGGCCAGATCCTGCAGGAAGGTCTTGCGGGTGCCAGACTTCGCAGGCGCAAACCCTGCAAAGAAGAAGTGCTGGCCGGCAAGCCCGGACATTGCGAGCCCCACTAGCGCCGCACTGGGCCCGGGCGTGGCAAACACGCCATGACCTGCATCCAGCACCAGCTCTGCCAGCCGTGCGCCGGGGTCACTGACGCCAGGGCTGCCCGCGTCTGCCACGAAAGCGACGATACCACCGGCCAGCAGGACCGGCAGTGCGACGGCGAAACCCTGGGCGGTGGCTGCCTCGTCACAGCGTTCGAGCCGGCCTCCGAGGCCAAACGCTGACAGCAGGCGGCGGGCCACACGGGTATCTTCGGCCAGAATCAGGTCTGCCCGGCGCAATACCTCCAAGCCGCGCGGCGGCATGTCCGCCAGATTGCCAATCGGGGTCGCCACCAGCCACAGGCCGGGATCAACCCGCTGGGCCCGCAGGGACGCACCAGACCATTCCAGCTGCATGCCGCTGTCAAAGCCGTTGGGGTCCAGACCGTCGGGGTCGGTATCGGGCATTGGTTTCCTGTTTCCGCTTGTCATGTTCTGCAGCCGAGTTGCAGCGCCAGCCCACACATTCATTTGCCTGCCAACATCAGCGGGCATAATCTGGAGCACGCACGAAGAACAGGGGGTGACATGCCACCCCGGACAGGGTGGAGATGATCGTGATGGTGCAGCGCAAGCTTTCAAGACTGGTTCCGGCCCTGTTGTGCGGCTTTGCCCTCGTCCTCGGCGGGTGCGCGACGCCTTCGGCGGGTTCCAGTGACGGGCAGGGTCCGGCTGGTGACCGTGTTGCTTCGCGCGGCCCCACCCAGCCGCAAGCACCACGACTGCCGCCGATGCGGCTGGAAGCGACCCCGGCGAACTTGCTGGGCCGCCCGGCTGTGCGGGTTGCCTTGCTGGCGCCGTTCAGCTCCTCGTCCGAAGCGGTCCGGCAGGAAGCCCAGGCGCTGCAGGCGGCAGTTGAACTGGCCTTGTTCGAGCATGGTGATGGCAGTGTCGTGCTGCTACCCAAGGATTCCGGCACCAATGCCGCCGATGCGGCAACAGCCACGCGCCGCGCGCTGGAGAACGGCGCAGACTTCATCATTGGGCCGATGTTTGCCAGTGGCGTGGAAGCCGTGGCCGGGCCTGCCCGCACTGCTGGCGTGCCAGTGTTTTCGCTTTCCACCGACACCAGTCAGGCAGGCAATGGGGTCTATGCCCTGACCTTCCTGCCGGAAGATGACGCGCGCCGGATTGCGTCCTACGCCCTCAGCCGAGGTGTCACGCGGTTGATCGTGCTGGCTCCCGAAGGCGATTACGGTGACCGTGTGGCCCGTTCGGTGACCGAGATTGCAAGCGGTGCGGGGAGGCCTGCACCGCGGCTCGTGCGCTACAACACTGACGCGTCTGCCGCCGCCACCGTCATTGCCGCCGGGCGCGAGGCGGCAGCAGCTGCTGCTGGCGGCCAGCGCTATGAAACCGGAATTGTAATCGCCGAGCGTGGATCACGCCTGCGCACACTCACCTCGCTACTGGCCACCAACGGGGCCTCGCCCTCGCGGGTGCGCTATCTGGGCGTCGGCGGCTGGAACAGCCCGGCCACGCTGGCCGATCCGCGCATGCTGGGCGCCTGGTTTGCCACGCCAGACTTGCAGGCCCGCAGCAGTTTCGAGGCCCGCTTCACCGCCGCCTTCCCGCAAACACCAACGCGTTTGGCGGGGATTGGCTATGATGCAACCGCGCTCATCGCCAATCAGGTGCGCAATGGCGACAAATCCTCGCTGACCGCCCGGATGCTGGCCGGCAACGACGGGTTCATGGGCGTCGACGGCCTGTTCCGGTTCCGCAATGGTGTCATCGAACGCGCGCTGGCGGTCTATGAGATCGGCCCGGATGGCGTGCGGATTGCCGACCCGGCCCCTACAAGCTGGTGAGGCAGACCCGCTGAACGCCTCAGGCGACGGCGTCGAGCCCGTAAGCCGTGTGCAAGGCGCGCACGGCAAGCTCGGTATAAGAGCTGTCGATCAGCACCGAGATCTTGATCTCGGACGTCGAGATGTTCTGGATATTGATGCCCTTGGCCGACAGCGCCTCGAACATGGTTTTCGCCACGCCCACATGGCTGCGCATGCCGACCCCGATCACCGAAACTTTCGACACATCCTTGCGGACCTCTGCACTGTCAAACCCGATCTGGTCCTTGGCGGCCACCAGGATGTCGCGCGCCCTGTCGGCCTCGCGTTCGGGCAGGGTGAAGGTCATGTTCACCGCGCCCTCGGTGCGTGAGGGCGCCTGCACGATCATGTCCACATTGATGTTCGCCTCGGCCATGCGACCGAAGATTTCAGCAGCCACGCCGGGATGGTCCACCAGCCCCTTGAGCGACACCTTGGCTTCATCGCGCGAGTAGGCGATGCCGGAAACGACCTGCTTTTCCACGATTTCCTCCTCGTCACAGACAATGGTGCCGGGGTTCGGCTCGCCCGGCTCGACAAAACTTGACAGCACGCGCACCGGCACGCGCTTGGCCATGGCCAGCTCCACCGACCGGGTCTGCAGCACCTTGGATCCCAGCGACGCCATTTCCAGCATTTCCTCATAGGAAATCCGGTCAAGCTTGCGGGCTTTCGACGTGATCCGCGGGTCGGTGGTATAGACTCCGTCGACGTCGGTGTAGATATCGCAACGCTCGGCACCCAGTGCGGCTGCCACGGCGACCGCGCTGGTATCCGATCCACCGCGCCCCAACGTGGTGATCCGGTCTTCATCGGTCACGCCCTGAAAACCGGGAATGATGGCGACTTCACCGGCGTCGATGGCCTCGCCCAGCGCGGTGGCGTCAATCGTGTTGATCCGGGCAGACGCGTGGGCGTCGGAACTTTCCACCTTGATCTGCCAGCCCTGCCAGGACCGTGCCGGCACGCCCATGGCCCGCAACGCCAGGGCCAGCAGGCCGGTCGTCACCTGTTCGCCGGTTGCGACCACCACGTCATATTCGTCATTGAACCTGTCGGGCGACAGCCCCTTGCCGGCATCTTCGGCGAGCGCCACGAGCTTGTTGGTCTCGCCCGACATGGCCGACACCACCACCGCCAGCCCGCGCCCCGGTTTGCCATCGGGCGCCCGCTCGGCCGCCACCAGCCGGGCCACCCGGCGGATGCGCTCCACATCGCCCACCGACGTGCCACCAAATTTCATCACCAGACGCGACACAGGCCCGTTCTCCACAGCACGACAATCTCGACGCGGGCGGTATTCGCCCTATGACTTCACAAGGTCAATCCATTGCGGCAATCGGTCCGCAGAACCACAGGCACGCGTCATGCCCAAAATCTCTCAAGACACCGCGTTTGCTGATGCCCCGGTCAGCCCGTCCATCGACCCGTCCGAAGTGGCCAAGTTCGCCGCCATGGCCGAGGATTGGTGGAACCCCACTGGCAAGTTCCGCCCGCTGCACAAGTTCAACCCCACCCGTCTGGCCTTCATCCGCGAAAAGGCCTGCGCCCACTTTGGCCGCGACCCGGCAGAGCGCGCCCCGCTGAAAGGCCTGCGCGTGCTCGACATCGGCTGCGGTGGCGGGCTGCTGTGCGAGCCGATGACCCGGATGGGTGCGACTGTCATGGGCGTGGACGCCACAGAGCCCAATATCAAGACCGCCATGACCCATGCCGCCGAGGTGGGGCTCACCATCGACTACCGGGTCGGCACCGCAGAGGCCCTGCTGGCCGCAGACGTTGAGAAGTTCGACCTCGTGCTCAACATGGAAGTGGTGGAGCATGTGGCCGATCCGGCTGCCTTCCTGCAGACCTGTGCGGCACTCGTCCGCCCCGGCGGCCTGATGCTGGTCGCCACCATCAACCGCACGCCCAAGGCACTGGCACTGGCCATCATCGGCGCCGAACGCATCCTGCGCTGGCTGCCGCCGGGCACGCACGAGTATGACAAGCTGGTCAAGCCGGAAGAAATCACCGCAGCGCTCGGGTCCGACCCCACGCTGACCCTCTCAGGCCCCATCGGTGTCAGCTACAACCCGCTGCTGGACAGCTGGAGCCTCAGCAAGGACACCGCCATGAACTACATGATGGTGGTGGAGAAGGGGTAGGCGGCGCGCGGATTGACCGATGC
>JALOSP010000094.1 GCA_025458365.1 Hyphomonadaceae bacterium | reverse complement strand
CGCACCAGACTCCTGATTTTGAGCAGATTCCATATGTTCAGATGATTCCACCTGAACGAAATCTGCTCCACAACCGGCCTGTACTCGCAGCTTGACCGGACGCCTTGCCACTTGTCCAGTCAGGCTGCCCGTTCAATCTGCCGTCCGCACCACACGAAAGCGGTAGCGCCCCGACCCGGCGGTCATGCTGTTGACGGCTATCCTGTACGTGCCCCCGGTGTGCACCGTGATCGCGGCATTCAGGCTGATGCCAGAGGAAATCGGCATGACCTCCACGGCCGACTGGTTGTTGCCCGGCGGAAGCACGATCACATTGGGCTCGAACCCTTCGACTTGCAGGATCGCCTGATAACCGTACTGACCTGCAGGCTGGAGGTCGATTGTGTAGACATCAACGAAGCTTCCATCGTCCAGTGCCTGGTCGCCTTGTTGAAGCCTTCCGCATACCGGCTCGTCAAACCGGATCGGGCCACCACTGGCCAGCCTGCGGCCCTGAATGTTCGGGTTGGCGCCTTCAGGCATCGGCGGACATTCTGCAGCAGCGTTGAAGCCCTGCTGACGGGCAGGTTGCCGGCCGGCGGCCTGCTGGCGCGCAGGTTGCTGCGGCGGGTTCCTGCCAGTGGTCTGACTTCCCGTCCGCGCGATCGTCAGACTGTACGGCCCGGTCTGGTTGGCAACCGCTGTCGTGGCACCAATGACGTAGGTTCCCGCGACAGGCAAGGTAAGGTCAAGTCGCGCATTGAGCGTTTGCGGGCTTGCATCGTCATTGATCTGGGAAAAGTTGTTCGGCCCTGAAACCACCAGCCGGGAATCCACGCTGGTAGAGTCCATGGTCACAGTAATCCGTTGGCCAGCCTGGCCGGTGAACTGGTAGGCATGGACATGGGTGTTGCTGTTCAAGGTTCGGTCACTGGAAGCAAGCGCCCCGGTGATCGTCTGGCCCAGTGTGATCCGTCCAGGTGCGCTTTGCCCCACGGCAGCAGGCTGTTGTGCACCTTGCCGTGCTGATGCCGTCGACGGCGGGGGAGGTGGGGGGCCCGCCGCCGGACCACCTGCCCCCGTAACACTCATGCGATAGGCGCCGGTTGCCCCAGCCTGCACAGTGTTGGCGGCAATCGTATAGGTTCCTGCGGTCGGCAGCGTCAGATCCAGACGGGAATTGAAGGTCTGTGGAGAAGCATCATCATTCATCTGCTGGTACCCGTTCGGACCAGTGACCAACAGAACGGAATCAAACGCGCCGGATTCCAGCACGATGGCGACCCGCTGTCCTGCCGCGCCATTGAACTGGTAGGAGTGGACATGTGTCCCGTCGCTCAGGGTTGGATCGCTGCTGGTCAGTGTGCCTGTCACCGTCTCGCCCAGCCGGAGCGGCCCGCCGCTGGCCGCGCGGGCCTGTTGGGCGGGTTGCTGCCGGGAAGGCTGCGGCCGGGCGGCTTGTGGACCTCTTGGCGCTGCCGGCTGGCGGGTTGGCGCTGCACGTGCCGGGGCGGCATCGAGGCTGACGAGGCTCACAGTGTATTGGCCTGTCTGTTCGGCAACCGCGGTGTTGGCCACGATCGTGTAGGTTCCCGTGGAAGGCAGGTTCAAGTCCAGCGCCGCGCTCAAAATCCCCGGTGCGATGTCATCATTGCTCTGTTGGAAGTTGTTCGGACCGAGAATCATGAGGAAGGCATCAACATCTTGCGATGACATCCCGACATTCAGCCGCTGCCCGGCCTCGCCGTTGAACGTGTAGGTGTCTGCGTAAGACCCGTCATCCAGCCGCAAGTCGGTGGTGGTCAGCGTGCCGCTGACGGTTTCATTGATCGAGATCACGCGCGGCGGGGCAGGTTGGGCAGCTTGGGCGCCTGCTGCAGGCGGCTTCTGCTGGGCATGGGCGGGGCACAGTGACAAGGCTGCAGCGCAGACTGCAAGCCCCCATGCCGGACGGGCCTTGAATACGAACCTTCCAGAGCCCGGCCCGTGGTGCGTCGCTCTTGCCTGTGCACTATCGGTTACCATTGCGATTTCAAAACCGGCTGTCATGACCGAACCTCCAGAACGCGTCCCGGCGATCGGCCTATCACGAGCTGACGTGAGGCTTGGCCCCTGTTTGGGGGGTCATTCGAATGATAATTGGTGGGCGTTACCCGGCTTCACCCGGTGCACTGGTCTTCAGTGACAGGGCGTGGACCGGCCCTGCCAGTTCGTCGCGCAGGAGGTCAAAGACCAGCCGCTGGCGGGCCACCCGGGATTTGCCCTCAAAAACAGTCGCGACGATCTGGATGTTGAAGTGTGTTTCGCCAGAGCCGGTGGCGCCGCCGCCTTGCTTGGCGGCGTGGACGGCCATACCGGCATGGCCGGCATGGCGGGCGCTGTCATCCTCGATCACCAGGCTTGAAGGCTCAAGCCCGGCGGTGAGTTTGGCGTGCATGATGGTTGCGATCGGTCCCATGGCCGGATGTCTAGCGCCATGCTCGCCTTGCGAACAGCGGCCAAAGCCGCGCACCTGAGGAAAAGTTGCATCGATCACAGGCGGCGGGTTGCTGGACACCCCGGCCCAACCCATAATCACCGTCTCCCATGGTTCACGATTTCAACTACCGCCCCAAATTCGTCGATATCCGCGTGCGCAAGCCGCCGGGGGTGTCGACCCATACTGATGGGCCGCCATGCCAGCACCCTGGCTGTGGCAAGGTTGCGACCCATCGGGCCCCAAAGAGCCGTGACAAGCCGGATGAATTGTGGATGTTCTGCAAGGACCATGCGGCGATCTACAATGCCAACTGGAACTATTTCGATGGCATGACCGAGGAGGAATACCAGTCATTCAACGCCAGCGCCTCTCATGGGCACCGACCGACCTGGAACTTTGCAACCGGGGCAGGTGGTGGGCGCGCGGCGGGCCGTCAGGGTCGGACCTGGCAGGCGGCTGCAGGCGGTGCAGCCTGGCATGACCCGTTCTCCACCTTCCGTCAGCGGCGGGCCGAAGCCGGACGGACCCCTGCCCCGGGCGAGGCGACCCCGGCGCCGGTCAGGCAGGCTCTGGCGGACATGGGCTTGAAGGATGATGCAGACAAGTCGGCTGTGCGGATCGCCTATCGGGATCTTGTCCGCCGGTTCCATCCCGACGCCAATGGCGGCGACCGGTCGGCTGAGGGGCGGCTGCAAATTGTGGTGAAGGCCTATAAAGTGCTCAAGACGGCCCGTCGGGCCTGACAGCCGACCGGACAAGGCACTTTTCAGCAGGTCTAAAGCCCGCAGAGCAGGCAAATTGCCTTGAAATGGCCAGCGCATCAGGTCACCTGACAGGTGAATCCACCCAGACTCGCTGCAGTCTGGACCCCCTTTCATCCTGCCCGTTTTTCAGGGCCCATCCGGTGGCGCACTCTTCATGTTCGGACGTCTTTTCAACTGGTTCTCAAGCGATATGGCCATCGATCTGGGGACTGCCAACACATTGGTCTACGTGAAGGGGCGCGGCGTCCTCCTGAATGAGCCATCGGTTGTTGCCTATTCGACCAACAGCGGTCGCAAGATTGTCCATGCCGTCGGCAATCACGCCAAGCTGATGCTGGGACGGACACCCGGCCAGATCGAGGCAATCCGCCCGATGCGGGATGGGGTGATCGCCGATTTCGAGGTCGCTGAGGAAATGATCAAGCACTTCATTCGCGAAGTGCAGAAGCAATCCACCAGCTGGATCAAGGGCCGCCCGCGGATCGAGATCTGTGTGCCATCCGGTGCCACGCCGGTTGAGCGCAAGGCGATCCAGGAAGCCGCGCTCGCAGCGGGCGCCAATGAGTGCTGGCTGATCGAGGAGCCGATGGCGGCTGCCATCGGGGCGGGTCTGGCGATCGACCAGCCGTCGGGGTCCATGGTGGTCGATATCGGTGGCGGGACCACCGAGGTGGCGGTTCTGTCGCTGGAAGGCATTGTCTATGCCCGCTCGGTGCGCGTCGGTGGTGACCGGATGGACGAGGCGATCATCAACCATCTGCGCCGCACCGAGAACATGCTGATTGGCGAGACCACGGCCGAGCGGATCAAGAAGGAAATCGGCTCTGCGATGCCGCCATCGAACGGTCAGGGCCGCACCATGAGTGTGAAGGGTCGCAATCTTCTGCAGGGCGTGCCCAAGGAGGTGATGGTGTCCGAGGCTGTGGTCGCCGAGGCGCTGGCCGATCCGGTTGGCGAAATCGTCGAGGCGGTTCGCGTGGCACTGGAAACCACGCCCCCGGAACTGGCTGCCGACATTGTGGAAAAGGGCATCATGCTGACCGGTGGTGGAGCGCTTCTGGACAATCTGGACGTGGTTCTGCGCGCCAAGACCGGCCTGCCGGTGTCCGTGGCCGACGAGGCACTGTCGTGTGTGGTACTGGGCACCGGCAAATGTGTGGAAGATCTGGAGAAGTGGCGCGGCGTCCTGTCGAAGGTCTGACAGGCGCCAGACCATGGGGGGCGGACCCCAGGGGCCAGATCCCGGGGCCAAATCCTGGGGGCAGGCGCCTGTCATCCAGATGGCGTGTGGAGGTAAGGCATGGCACGCAGGAGCTTTCAACGACGAGGCCAGGGGGCAGGGCGCCTGATTGGTGCTGTCGTGCTGACCGCCTCGATTGCCGTGGCTCTGACTTTGTTGGTCACCCAGCCCCGCGAGGGCCAGGGCGGGCTGGCCGGACTTGCCAATGATCTTGGTGGCATGGTGGGTTCCGTCGTGGGGGCGCCAGTGCGTTGGGTCCAGTCGGCAGGCGGCTGGCTTGGCTCATTCTGGGGAGGCGCCGAGCGGGTGCGTGAGTTGGAGGCCGAGAATGCGGCGCTGATCCAATGGCGTGATCAGGCCCGCGCGATGAGCGCCCGGCTGGACGCCTACGAGCAATTGCACGCTGTCCGCTCCGAGCGGCTGCCAGAAGGCATCACGGCCCGGCTGGTAGCAGAAACCTCAGGGCCGTTTTCGCGGGCCGCCATCGTGAACGCCGGGTCTGCCCAGGGTGTCAAGGTCAACTGGATCGTGTTCAATCAGAACGGCCTGGTGGGCCGGGTGATCTCGGTCGGTGCGGGCACATCACGCGTCCTGCTCTTGAACGACGGCGACAGCAGGGTTCCGGTGATGGGTGAACAGAGCCGCGCGCGCGGCATCGTGCTTGGCGACAAGACAGCAGCCCCCCAACTGTCGCATCTCAACCTGCCGCCTGTGCTTGGCGATAACGAGCGGTTGATGACCTCTGGCGATGACGGCCTGTTTCCGCGCGGTATCGCTGTGGGCACTGCCGGGCGCGGGCCGGATGGCAAATGGCGGGTCAGGCTGGCCAGCGCACGCGCACCGGTCGATTTCGTGCGGTTGGTGCCACCCTCGGACTTCCCGCCGCCGGCACCTGCCGTCACCCCGCCGGTGATCACACCGGTGGGCGAGGCGCCTGTGCCTCTGGCCAGCGATCCTGCGACCGGAACGCTGCCGCTGGCCGCCGGGGCGGCCGCTGTTCCAACGAGCGCGACGCCTGAAGCCATAGCAGCCGCCCAGCGAGATGCAGAAGCAGCCCGTGTGGCGCGGGCAGCAGCCGAAGAACGGGCGCGGGCCTTGCGCAAGGCCGAGGCCGAGCGCGATGCCGCCCGTGCTGCCCAGCGCCGTGCCGAAGCTGAAGCCGAACGAGCGCGGGCCGCCCGTGTGCGGGCCGCCGAACCGGCGACGCCTGCGCCCGAACCGGTCGAGCCGAGGGTGTCGGTGCCCGAACCGGTTCCCGTGCCGGTGCCGGTGCCGCTGGATGGTTCGCCTCCCCAGGAGGGTGGACGCTGACCTTCCTGCCGCTGATTCCATCGCGCGCTTCGGACCGGCGCCAGCTGGCCGTTGGCACGGTGATCGTGGTCTGTGCGAGCCTGCTCAATCTGGTTCCAGTCAGCCTTGGCATGTTCGGGGCGCCCTGGCCGCTTGCCTTGATCTGGGCGGCGTGTGGATGGCTGTCATTGGGGCCCAATGCAGGGGTAGCAGCCTTGCTGTTCGGGTTGGGTCTTTTCCTGGACTGGATCAGTGCGGCACCCTTGGGTGCCTGGGCTTTTTGCGGATTGATCACCCATGCGGCAGGCCTGTTGCA